>JAOZJV010000032.1:7748-13147 GCA_029935695.1 Candidatus Krumholzibacteriia bacterium
GAAGGATCAAATCGGGTTGCTCATCAATGGCTTTGCGTGTGGCATTCAATCCATCCAGGGCGGTGCTCACTTCATATCCCACAGAGCCGAGACGGATGCTCAAACTGCGCACGATATCAGGTTCATCATCCACGACGAGGATCTTTCCCTTACTCACTGTTCGCTCCTTACATTATCAAGTGAAAATCCCAACTGGTGAAAATCAAGATTGGCAATATCCGGTGTGAAATCGGCACCCACCGGCAAGTCCGTATTCGGAATCGCGTAAGTGAGATGCGTTGCGTCGGTGTTGCGTTTACCCAATCGGTCTTCCAAGCGGGCCAGAAACGACGCAGTGCCCCTGCGTCCGGTTTGCAACAGGACAGTGTGCCAGGGCTGGCCATCAACCAGGAAACTGGTGCTGCGGTCTTCGCCCTGCCGGAATAACCGCTCCACCTCTTTCTCTAAACCAATGGGCAGATTTTGCATGCCCTGTTCTGGTTTGAGGAAAATCAAAGTCCAGTCCCGGGCGTGGCTGCCTTCGCCGGTGGTGCCATCGGCCACAAAGGTTTTCAGATGTGTTGCCAACTCATAAACCGGCAGGCTGAAAATGAAAGCGCTGCCCACTCCCTCTTCACTTTCCAGAGATAGCTTAACGCCGTGCAGCTCCAGAATCTTGTTGGTGATAGTAAGGCCCAGGCCGGTCCCTCTGGGTCCTGGCCCATCCTGGCGGTTCAACTGGGTGAACTTTTGAAACACCCGAACCTGATCTTCAGGACTGATTCCGGGCCCATCATCCTTCACTTCAATATTGACCGATTGGCCATCAGCAATAGCCCGGATCAAAATCTCGCCACCAGCACCAGTGAATTTATTGGCGTTGCCCACCAGATTGAAGAAAACCTGGGCCAGCATCCCCGCATCACCCAGAACATCAGGCAGATCCGGTGCCAGTTCCACTTTCAGGGACTGTCCCGACTCCTGAAATTTTTCAGCGAAATCCTGTTGGATGTTTCCGCAAATTTTATGCAGATCCACCTTTTCCCGTTTCACATGACTGTATCCCGATTCAATACTGTCGAGATCCAACAGGTCGTTGACCAGATCGGCCAGTCGGTTGCAATTGCGCAGGGCTGAACCCAGACATGATTTTTGTTCATCGTTCAGGGGTCCCACCACTTCTTCCAGAACCAGACTGGTGAATTCCTTGATCACCGTCAGGGGCGTGCGCAACTCGTGGGATGCGGCCGACAGGAAGTCGGACTTCCGGTCACTGATTTCCTGCAATCGGTTGTTGGCCTGGTTGAGCTCGGCAACCAATCTTTCACGCACCAGGTGGTTGCGTTTGATTTCCAGGAAAACGTTCACCTTGGAGCGGATAATGAATGGATCAACGGGCTTAAAGATGTAGTCCACCGCTCCGGCATCGTACCCCGAAAAAATGTGCCGGCGTTCCTTGTTGATGGCCGTGACAAAGATGACGGGAATTTCCCGGGTGCGGGTGTTGCGTCTCATCAATTCGGCCACTTCAAAACCATCCATATCGGGCATCTGAACATCCAGAAGCACCAATGCCAGATCGTGATCCAGCATCATCCCCAAAGCTTCATTGCCAGACTCGGCCGTCAGGATTTCCAGATCCGGACGGTCCAGCAAATGTTTCAGGGATTTCAGATTTTCGGGTCTGTCATCCACCAACATTATTTTCAGTGCCTCAAATGAACTCAAGCCTATTCCTCCTTATCCGGAGACCGGATATTAGTGCTGAAACTGTGTTTTTTCTTTGACCAGGGCTTCCTCAATGAGCCCCTGAAATTGCCCACGAATCAGCGGGCGGCGGCCCACCAGATCGGCCCCATCACAAAGCTGTTCATCTTCCTCTGAAACCAGCACCAACACCGGATAGGGCGGGTTTCCGCATTCCTCTTTCCAGGCCGAAATGCTGTGTGAATCAGGCCGGTCGGCCAAGCGATTGCTGACGATGGCAAAATTAAAGCCATGGTCGCCCCCACCCTCAGCCACACCCTGGGCCCAGGACGGGGCGAGGGTCACGTCAGCACCCAATTCATCAAGCACTTCACTGATCTGGAAAACCGTACGCATATCGTCTTCACAGATCAAGACCCGGCACATTTCAAGGCTCAATGGTAAATCTGCCTCAGGCAAATTCACGTCTGTGGCCTGATCTTTTTTCGACGTCTTTTGGTCCGGTGTATACTCCAGATTCAATCTCACATCGCCTGAAACTTTTGAATCCAGGTGAGGCATTTCCTGCAGGGCCGTTTCCAACAATTTTTCCGACGGTTCCACCGCCAGGAAGAGTCTGAAGGTGGAGCCTTTTCCTTCAATACTTTCCACCTGAATTTGGCCACCCAGCATTTCGCACAATTGTTTTGAAATGGAAAGTCCCAGTCCTGAACCGCCATAACGACGGCCGATGCTGCCATCGCCCTGGTTGAATGCTTCAAAAATATGTTGGGCTGTTTCGTTGCTCATGCCCACCCCGGTGTCTGCCACCGAAAACACCAGCCACGATGAATCACCCTGCAGATCCAAACCTGCCAGCTCGCCCGGAGCAGGAACCCGCACCCGGAAAGTCACCGAACCCTGCTCCGTAAATTTGAAGGCGTTGTTCAATACATTTTTCAATATCTGGGTCAATCGCAGGGGATCCGAGACCATGAAATCAGGCAGCTGGGGCCCCATGATGGTGCGGAACTCCAGACCCTGTTTTTCAGCCAGAGGCACGAACAGATCCGTCATGTCGTTCAACAATGATTTCAATGTAAATTCGGAAAATTGAATTTCAAGCTTGCCGGCTTCAACCCTGGAAAGATCCAGAATATCATTGATCAACAACAGCAGATCCGACCCGGCGCGGTTGATGGTCATGGCCGAGTCGACTTCTTCCCTTGAAAGGTTGTCGTGGCGATTTTCAGCCAACACCTGGGACATGATCAACAGCGAGTTCAAGGGCGTGCGCAGCTCGTGGGACATATTGGCCAGGAATTCACTTTTGTACTGATCCGCCAATTCAAAACGGCGGTTTGATTCCCGCAGATCTTTCTGCTGCTTGGATAGAATCGCGGCCTGGCTCCAGGTTTCTTTCAGCAGCCGGTGCACTCTTTCCCGGGAACGGGCCGAGTTGATGGCCACGGCCACCGTTTCACTGACCATGTCCAGGAACTCCAGTTTTTCCTGCCCCACATCCTCCATGAGTCCCAATTCCAGAATTGCCAGAACCCGGTCGCCAAAATGAAGGGGGGCAACCACCAGATGATTCACGTAGGAACGCACCAGTCCCGTATCCACTTTGAGACGTTCTTCCTTGAAACCCCGCAAAACCTGAATCCGCTTCTGGGCCACCACACATCCCACCACGCCTTGTCCCAGGTGCACATCATCCAATTTTTTTGAACTCTCCTGCAATCCGTATTGGGCCGATACGCGATAGGTATCACGCGATTCTATCAGATAGAAAACACCCAGCTGGGCTCCAAAATATTCACCAAGATATTGAAGAACCGCTTCGGAAAGAGCCTCCACCGTGCTCTCTCCTCTTAGCTTTTCATTCAATTCGAACTGGCTGCGTTTTTGGGCGTATTGTTGTTCGTTCACTTTCTGGGCATCGGTCAGTTTGTTGATCATGCAATGGAACATCTGGGTCAACTGACAAATTTCGCGAGGGCCTTTTTCAGGCAGATTCCACACTTCGTGTCCATCGGCCACCCTCTGCATCACCTGGCCCAACTGGTTGATGGGGTGGACCATTCGTTGCGCAACCACCAGGCCGGCCAGCACCACAAGAATAGCAACTAAAACAATCACCAACAGCAAGGATAAACCCATGCGTTTCAGTCCGGCCAGGACACCCATTCTGGGCAATTCGGAAACCAGGGCAAAAGTGGTATCGAGGACGTTCAAGTCATGGATCACTCCCAGAACTTCTTCCCCATTCAATCCCAAATACTCTTTTACTTCGTGAAATTTTTTCTCTGAATTCAGACTTTTATCAGCAAATTGGAGGTTGTGTTGCCAATGCCTGATTTCCTGATGAGACAACGGCATCTCCATCATTTGGTTTTCAGTAAATTGTGGGGATGCAACCAACAGCTGCAAATCTTCATTCACCACATAGAACAAGTTTTCAGCACCTGCAAGATACTGCCGTTCCCATCCCTTGTTAAAAAGTTCAACACCCAGTTCCATCATGAGCAATCCACGAACACTGCCGTCGTTTCCCCTGACGGGTTCGACCTGATAAGCCAAGGGTATATTGCTTTTGTTCATTCTTTGTTTGAAACTGGCAAAAGCTGTAGTGCCTGTGTCCAGGGCCGTCCTGATTTTGGTCTTCAAACTGGGATCCACCACTTCACTTTGCAGCAAATTAATCCCACAATTCTGCCCCGATTCGCAGGAGAAAAGAACTTCACCGTGTTCATCCGTGAGCAAAATGTCTCGAACGCCGGATTCCACCTGGAAGGTTTTTAGCTGTCGGCCACCTTCCCAAGAGGGTTCACCGAGTAAAGGGTTTTCCTGCAATTCATCCAGCATGGCCAGGGTCTGTGGGTTCCAGGCCTGGCGCATCATTCCATTTTCGAGATCCTTGAAATTGTTTTTCAGATCTTGCCGGGCCAACTGAGAAGCCGTAGTCAACTGCGTTGAATAATCTTCAACCCGACTGTTCACTGCACTGCGATAACCAACTAAACTGATAAATGCCAAGGGGATGAGGCTGATGGCCAGAAACCAAAACATGATAGTGGTGCGCAAACTGACACGAAAAAATCGACTCGTTTGAGCCATGTCAGGGTTGGCTTGTTCAGGATCAGTGACCACTGGAAATTCATTTTCATGTAAAGGCTGTTGGCTCATTCGTACTCCTGATGGCGGTTCTTAACCCCCTGATTACTTGGGGGTTTCCTACCTCAGAACATCGGCATCTGACGGCCTTCACTTGAAGCTCTTGTAAAACCTATTGAAATGCTTACTCACCAGGCAATGGTCCTTTTTCTGGGCCGGCATCGCCTTTGGTGTTGCCCAGCTCATTTATCTGGTCGGCACCATGTGGCCCAGCTGGTTGGCCGACAAAACTCCAAAAGTAAAACCCATGACCATGACCACGGATCTTGGTAAAATGTTCCGGGCTATTTGAACACCTGGGTTGGTTTCATAGGTTCACCAGGCAAAGCGGGATTTTCATGATGTTGCGACCTTCGTCGCCACACCCATTTTCACCAAATGCCGATACAATGTGCTACGACTGACTCCCAGCAAACGAGCAGCTTCAGCCCGGTTGCCTTTGGCTTCTGTCAGGGCCAGCATAATACGGGCCTTGCTGAGACCCTGGGCGGGGGTCATTGCCGGAGTGTTGGTCGCATAAACCTGTTGGGGTCCGGTGAAAAACAACGACTCATTTT
>JAOZJV010000974.1 GCA_029935695.1 Candidatus Krumholzibacteriia bacterium
CCACCTTATTTGAAAGACTGGTTCTGCGGGGCAACCGGTATCCGGACTTTGCGATTTCTTCCGCCCTCAACGAACCCCTGCACCAGGATCTGGGGCACAAAGGCAGCCGTCACCGTTATGTGGCCGTCTATCTCAACAACGAACTGTGGGGTGCGTACAGTCTGCGGGAACGACTGGACGATGAGTTTGTGGAAAAGACCTGGCAGTGGGCTGATGACGGTGAATTTATTCTCATCAAGGACCACGAGGCTGAAGTGGGCGACTACACCCAGTGGGAAAATTTTCTGGACGGCTTTTCTGAAGACGGGCCTTTTGACTCCCATGAGTGGTACGAAGAAATCAGCGCTCAAATTGATTTGGTGGCGTACATCGACTGGCTGATGATCAATGTCTGCGGCGCCACCAGTGATAACATGGCGGGAAAGAATCTTGCCATTTTGAAACTGGGCAATGGTCCCTGGGAGTACATCACCTGGGACCAGGATATTCTCTACCAGGGTCCCAATCTGAACGCCAATCATTTACGGTTTTACAGCGCGGGGGATGCTGCCGAATTTCATGAATTTGAACCCCCGGTGTGGTTCAGCGGCGGGCCCTGGGGATTCACCTTTCAATGGAACAACATGCTGCGCGCGCTCATGCAGAACGCAGAGTTCAAGTCGCTTCTTCGCCACCGGGGATTTGAACTTCTCGACGGCGTTCTGTCTGTTGAACAAACCATCGCCCGACTGGATTCGGTGGGTGCGGTTCAGGAGCCTGAATGGGTGAATCATGGTTTGCGATGGGGCAATTCCCCTCTTTGGTATCAATACAAACGTGGCCTGATCGAGACCTTCATCACCAACAGGCATCCCATTGTTACCAACCATTTAAGTGAATTTCTGGAGCTGTGGGCCCAGCCGGTGGAGCTTGTTTCCCTGACACTGACAGAACTTGAAACTGATGTCGTCTTGCAGTGGACCACCGAGCGCGAAGAAGAATGTGCGGGCTTCATTGTTCAGCGCAGCATAGGGTCTGACGGCAACTTCGAAACCA
>JAOZJV010000975.1 GCA_029935695.1 Candidatus Krumholzibacteriia bacterium
CAATCTGCATGGTTCTCTGGTTAGAAGCCTGTCCGATGAAGAATTGCCCAGCGGCGTACACAGCATCCAGTGGAACGGCAAGGACAACAGCGGACGCGCCATAGGCTCGGGTGCTTACATTGTGGTTGTTGAGAGCGCGCTGGATCGCCACACCAAGAAGCTGACCATGCTCAAATAATTGCGACTTTGCACACACCCTGGTTGACCCTATAATGCCGACCATCGTTATCGCCATTTCAGTATCATCAGGGAAGGATTCTCAAAAATGAATCAGGAAACAATCCAACAGGGGATTGACAGCGCTATCCCACTCATCACCACTTACGGTATGCGCATCATCGGTGCCGTTCTCATTCTCATCATTGGTCGCTTTGTCTCGGGTATTCTCGGTAGCCTGGTGAAGAAAGCTCTGACCCGCACCAATGTAGAGCATTCGTTGATTGGGTTCCTGGTGAACCTGACCAAAATCGGGGTCAATGTTTTTGCCGTGATTGCCGCATTGGCAAAGTTTGGTGTGGAGACGACTTCTTTTGTCGCGGTGCTTGGGGCCGTTGGGTTCGCTATCGGTTTTGCGCTTCAGGGATCTCTGTCGAATTTTGCGGCCGGCGTGATGATCCTGCTCTTCAAACCCATCAAGGTGGGGGATCTGGTGGAGACATCCGGATACCTGGGAACCATTGTTGAGATTGATCTGTTCGTCACCGTCATGAACACTCTGGATAATCGGCGCATCATTATTCCCAATGGAAAACTGACCAGCGATGTGATCAACAACGTGAACGCCAATGGGCTGCGCCGGGTGGATATGACCGCCGGCATCAGCTACGACGACGACATGAATCTGGCCAAGCGCCTGTGCATGGAAGTTTTGGAAAAACATCCTCACGTGCTGAAGGAACCCGCTCCTGTGGTGGCGATTTCCGAGATGGCCGATTCTTCAGTGAATATGGTGGTGCGTCCCTGGACCCATCCCGATTACTACTGGGATGTGCATTTCGACGTGACCCAGGGCATCAAGGAAGCTTTTGATGCC
>JAOZJV010000482.1 GCA_029935695.1 Candidatus Krumholzibacteriia bacterium
GCCGCGAGGCCATCGAAGAGTGCCCCGTGGATGCTATCGGTGAAGACGGTTAATCACCGGCTTTTGCAAGCAGATTGCCCGGCTTCCCCCTGCGGGAGGCCGGGTTTTTTTATAGGTTGTTGGAAACTATTTTTGGAGCTCGGTGTTTCAAGGTTCCATCCATTGGATATTCCCCTGATTTGAAATACTCATGAAAGGACTCTCCTTATGCAATCGAAGATTAAAGGCCACGCCCTTGGCGTCCTGGTGGCCATTGCTTTTCTGATGCCATTTGCTGCCGAAGCACAATCTGACAACCCGCTGCGGTCTTACGCCGATGTGGTGGATGTGGCTAGTCCGGCAGTGGTCAATATTGCCGCCGAAAAGGTTGTGGACATGCGCTCCCAGCACCCGTTCATGGAAGATCCCATGTTCCGTCGCTTCTTTGGCGACCCTGACCAGGGTGGCGAGCGCACCAACAACAGCCTGGGCTCCGGAGTGCTTATTTCATCTGATGGTTACATCATCACCAACAATCATGTGGTGGAAAACGCCAGGGATATCCGGGTCACCATCGAAGGGGAGCGTGAATTCAAAGCCGAAATCATCGGCACTGATCCGCGCACCGACGTGGCTCTCATCAAGATCGACACCCAGAATATGCACAGCATCGTGGTGGCCAACAGCGATGCCCTGCGCGTAGGGGACCAGGTCATGGCCATCGGCAACCCTTTCGGGGTGGGACAAACGGTCACTATGGGTATTGTCAGCGCCCTGGGTCGCAGCATCGGTCTCATCGATTACGAAGATCTGATCCAGACCGACGCTTCCATTAACCCGGGCAACAGCGGCGGCGCCCTGGTGAACATGCGCGGCGAACTGGTGGGCATGAATTCGGCCATCCTCAGCCGGGACGGCGGCAGCCAGGGTATTGGTTTTGCCATCCCATCGAACATGGCTTTCCACATCATCGAAGCTTTGAAAAAAGACGGTGAAGTGAAGCGGGCCTACCTGGGCGTGCAGCCCCAGCCGGTGGACCAGTCGGTGGCCGATTATTACGGATTGGAAAAACCCCATGGTGCTCTGGTGGTGACAGTGAACGACGATACGCCGGCTTCACGGGCAGGCATCCAGGAGGGCGACATCATCCTTGAGGTGGACAAGCGGGAAATCAAAAATCCCAGCATGCTGCGTAACGTGATCAGTCTTTCGGAAGTGAATCACAAGGCGGAAATTCTGATTCTGCGCGATGGCAAAGAGAAAAAACTGAAGGTCAAGCTGGCTTCTTTTCCCAGCCAGGACAGTGTCCAACCCACCGTTCCGGAAATCAGCGAGGACGAAACCCTCGACGGTGTGACAGTGCGGGAAATTTCGAACCGCCTGCGCGCCATGCAGGAAATTCCTGAAGAATTTGATGGTTTGCTGGTGACGGGAGTTGATTCGGCCAGCAACGCCGCCCGGGTGGGTCTGGCTGAAGGGGACATCATCCTCAAGGTGGACAACAAGGACGTGAAAACGTTGAAGGAATACCGTGAGGCTCTGGGACAGAATACGAGCAAGCCGGCTTTTCTGCGGGTGTATAAGTCGCAGCAGAGGCGAAGCATCTACATTGCGGTGCCACGATAAATCCGGGTCGCCATGATCCGGTTGCTGGTTGACCCTTGGCGGGGCAGGATTTATGCTGCCTCGCCAAGGAGTTATGATGAACAATTCTGATCTTCAATATTATCCTCGCACGACACTGGTTTCGGTTTTGGGCTGGGTTTCGCTGGCGGGTGGGGTTTTGCTTGCCCTGATGATCACCATGATCACCACCGTGCTCATTTATGTTGAGCGAATGGATGAGGGAGATCTTTGGTCCGCCGAAGAGCTGGCCCTGATGCCTGCGGGTACTCATCATATCTTTGACCATTTCACGTTATTCGGCTCTCTGCTGGTGGCTGCTTGTGTGCTGACGGCTGTGGCTGGTTTTGGGGTGGTCCGGCGCCGGGACTGGGGCCGCAAAATCATGATTTTTCTCCTGGCTGCCAGCATCGTCTTGGTTTTTGCCGCCATACCAACGAGTTTTATGGACCAGGGGAGTGAAGACCTGCCCATCAACCCCATCATCTTCAAGATTTTTGGAGTGATTGAAGCCGTGATGGCCCTTGCCCTGCACGGTTGGTTGATCTGGAAATTGCGCACTCCACCAATCCGTGGTGAATTTGTAGAACCCTGTCCGGAAAGTCTTATCCGATGAATTCCTATTGGCGCATGGTGAAAATGATCCGGCCGTATCTCACCCAGGCTATTCTGGCTGTGGTATTTGTCACCCTGTTCTCGTTTTTCAGCGTGTTCAGTTTCACCATGATCTCCCCATTTTTGAAGGCCATGTTCTTGGACGGGGGCACGCCGCCAGCGGTAGAACAGGTCCAGGTTGAAACTCCGGTCAGCGAGATTGCCAGCGATACTGCCAATGTTACTGCCAATGTTACTGCCGCCGATGCCGCAACCCGTCAGCGGCTGGAAGAACTGGAAGGCACCTTGTCCTGGGGCAACCGTGTCAAAACCCAGACCATGGACTGGACCAGCGAGAATTTTCTGAATGGCACCCGGCAGGAAAATCTGCTGCGCATCTGCATGTTCCTTTTTGTCATTCTCCTGCTGAAAAATATCACCGGGTATTTCCAGGATATCCTCATGGTGTATGTGGGCGAGAATATCATCCGCGATTTGCGCAATGCCCTGTATTTGAAATTCACCACTTTGCCGCTGTCCTTCTATCACAAAAACAAGGCCGGCGAGTTGATCAGCCGCGCCACCAACGATGTGCTCATGGCCCAGAAATGCGTGGGCGTGAGTTTCACCACGTTGCTGCGCGATCCCATCCAGATCATCATGTTCCTGACGGTGGCTTTGATCATCAGTTGGAAGCTGACGCTGCTGGCATTGGTGATGCTGCCGGCCAGCCTCGTGGTCATTATCCGCATCGGTAAAGGCTTGCGGAAAATCAGCCACCGCCAGCAGGAAG
This sequence comes from Candidatus Krumholzibacteriia bacterium, assembly GCA_029935695.1. GTDB lineage: Bacteria > Krumholzibacteriota > Krumholzibacteriia > LZORAL124-64-63 > LZORAL124-64-63 > LZORAL124-64-63. Next base: position 2,990 of record JAOZJV010000482.1, read on the forward strand.
AAATGGCCGCCCTGACGATCAAACTGCAGGAAACGGTATACGGTATTCGGGTAGTCAAAGCCTTTGCCATGGAAGACTATGAGAACAAATCGTTCCTGGCCCGCAGCCAGGAATTGTTCAAACAGATTTTTCGTTTCAACCGTTACATGAAAATGTCTTCTCCCCTGACGGAGATCATGTCTTCGGCGGTGGGATTGTTCATTCTATGGTACGGTGGCAGCAAGGTTTTCACCGGCGGGTTGATGGCCCCCGATCTCTTTCTGGTCTTTTTTGCCATGATTTTCAGCCTCGTCAAACCCATCAAAAACCTGGGCCAGGTGAACAATGAAATCCAGGCGGGTGTGGC
>JAOZJV010000033.1 GCA_029935695.1 Candidatus Krumholzibacteriia bacterium
CGAACGCCTGCTCTTTCAGCTGAAGATCACGCGAGATCACAACTTGCCGGTTACTTACATTGATGTGCGTGATTTCAGTGGTGATACGATGGGAGAAAATCCCGACGCGGATTACGTACCCCAGGATGAAACAATTGTCCGTCTGCAGATGGATTACACGTTCTGATAGATCCGAGGAGACTGGAGAGATGAGTAAAAGAATTTCAATCAACGCAATGACAGGAGCCCTGGCGGCCCTGGCTTTGCTCGGTCTGATGGTCAGCGCCGCCCCTTCGGGCGCGGTGCCGCAGATCATGGCCGAATATGGCGATCAGATGGGATGGCGTGGTGCCGACATCAACGCCATGGGTGGCACCGGTATTGCGCTTTACCGGGGCGGCCTGTCCAATATTTACAACCCGGCCATGCTGACCGGTGGGCCCGACAACGGCCGCTTTGACCTCAGCATTTCCCTGGACCAGGAGCATGAAGACCGTTTCCAGCCCCTGTTCGACTCTTTCAACAGCTGGGTTGCGGACGCGGCCATCGCCAGCAACAGGGAACATTACTGGCAGACGGGTTTTGCCATTGCCGGCGCGCCTCTGGGCGAAAAAACGCCCATTCGGGCAGGACTGTCTCTGGTGGATCGCTACCCCTTCCAGTACACCTTCTCCGAAGAATTGCGCAACCCCAGTCCTTATCCTCCGGGATCAGGCGATCCGGCTCGCGATCAAATCATTGAGCTGCGCGAACGGGAAGTGCGCGGTACCCTGCGCACCCTGTCGCTGGGTGTGGGCGCCGATGTGGAAGACGAGGTCTCCATCGGCATGGCCATTCATTATGGATTTGGTGTGCGCAAGGAAACCAACACCGTGCGTGATTATGTGGTGGAAGGCAACAGCTACAACGATGTCACCGAATACGACATGAGTGGCGTCAATTTCTCCCTGGGTGCGCGAGGAAAGATCAGCGACCGGGTGGAATTGGGTCTGTCCTGGGAAAGCCAGCTGAACACCACCGGTGATTACAGCAATTCCCACTACGATGGTGCCACCGATGTCACCACCGATACCAACTGGGGCGGCTACCTGCGTTATCCCAACATCTACCGGGCGGGGCTGACTTTCACACCCCAGACCGATCCGCGCACCATCTTCACCATTGAGATGGAGTTCATGCCCTGGAGTGAGTTGGCCGACAGCGAAAATCCCGGCTATGATAATCCCCAGGACCTGCAGGATACATTTGATGTGCGCATCGGCCTGGAGCACCGGTTCTACAACGGCATGCCCCTGCGATTTGGCTTCCGTCATTACGACAGTTACGCCAACCGCGAATCTGCAGCCAGCGTCTTCTCCACCGGTGGTGCTTTTGCCATAGGCCGGGGCGAAGTCTCCGTGTCCATGGAGCTGGGTAAAATCACCAGCATTTTGCCCCACCAGTTCCCGTATCCGGATGACTACTTCGGCGACGCCTACGAAACGGATCCCGAAGCCCGGGTCGAGGACACACGTTTCCGCGTCGGCGTTGGCTACACGCAGAACTTCTAGGTTCTGCTGACGATAATCGCCCCAGGCGGTTGAAAGCGAGAATGAGATGAGTAACAAACGCGGCACGATAATATCGGTTTTGCTGCTTTCAATATTGGTTCTGGCTGGTGTGTTAAACGCTGGCGCGGCGGACAAGGAGGATGACCGCATCCTTCGGCTTCACCTGATGTGGACCAACGATGTTCACGGGCACATTGCTCCTGAGCCGGCCCGCTTCATGAACCCGGCCTTCCCGCCGCCCCTTGGCGGTGGTGCTTCAGCCGCGCGCTACATCAAGGCTGTGCGTGCCAAAGCCGAGGCTGCCGGGGAAGAAGTTCTGCTGGTGGATGTGGGGGACATGTGGCAGGGCACGCCCATCGGGAGCAAGACAGAGGGCACGGCGGTCATTGAGTACTTCAACGCCATTGGCTACGATTTTGCGGTTCCCGGCAACCATGATTTCGACAAGGGACGGGACAACGCCGAGCGTTTGGCCCGCATGTCCAATTTTCCCTGGGTCTGCTGCAACCTGGTCGAAGAAGAAACCGGTGAAATTGTGGATTGGGTTCTGCCCGAGCTGATGATCGATGTGCAGGGGATCAAAATTGGCGTGGTGGGTATTATCACCCCTTCGACCAAGACCATGAGTTTCCCCAAAAATGTCATGGGCCTGGAATTCCTGAATATGCCCGAAAAGGTTTCCGAATACCGGGACCGGCTAAAAAGCGACGGCGCGGACCTGATCTTTCTGGCTATCCACGAGGGTCTTCCTTATGACTCCAAAGAAGGCTGGAAACGCATTGCCGGTGGCGAAGAAACCGAAACCGCCGGTGAGCAGGCGGGCACCTTCGGGACCAACTACTCCAACTACGGCATGAACCTGATGGAGCTGGTGCACGAAGTGCCGGGTATCGATTTCGCCGTTGGTGGTCACACTCACAAGGGGTATCACGAGCCCTGGATCGATTATGTGAATCACACCATGTGTTTCGAGAGCTTTGGCAACGGCAGCAGCATCGGTCACGCCATCCTGCTGATTGATCGCAAAACTAAAAGTCTGATTGGTTACGAAGGTAGCCATGACCGGGGCACCCTGATCACCCTCTTCGAGGATGAAATTTGGCCCGACCCGGAAATTCAAGAGGTCATCCGTCCTTACCATGAGCAGGCTGAAGCCGAGATGCAAAAGGTCGTGGGCCGCTCGGCCGTGGCTTTGCCTCGTGGTGATGCCGGTTCCAACCTGGTGGGCAACCTGGTGACCGATGCCATGGTGGAATATTTCAAAGCCGACTTCAGCTTTCAGAATTTAGGTGGTCTCAGGGCCAATCTGCCCGGGGGCAATCTGACCAGTCGAGACATTTTCAGTGTCCTGCCCTTTGGCAACGAGCTGGTGGTTGTGGATATGGATGGCCGCATGGTCCGGCGTATCATCGAACGCAAGGTTGCCGGCAACAGCGCCGGCCTGGTCATCGGTGGAGCCAAAATGTCCTATGATCCAGGCAGAGTGGATTATGACCGGGTAGTGGAACTGGAAATTAACGGCGAACCATGGGATCCCAACCGGATTTACAAGGTTGTTTGCACCAACTTCCTGATGGAAGGCAACAGTGGCCTGGACTTCCTGACTGGCATCAAGGGCGATAAAATTGTGCCCACGGGTATCACCACCATGGAATCTGTGGAGCATTACCTTGAATTGCACAGTCCGGTGCGTCCCAGAGTGGATGATCGCTGGGTGGAAAAAAAGGGCTTCGACCAGGAGTCCTATTTGAGAGTGGAATATTTGCCATAATCGTCAGGATTATTGCAATCTGATGCCGTCATGGCAGTTACAGTAAAATTCATGCTTAAGCCCGCCTCCGGCTGACCGAAACATTAGTCAGAGGCGGGTTTTTGATTTTGGAGGGAACCTAGCGAAAACCAGCCTCGCCAATGGAGATTCGTAGCACCAGGAGAATCTCCGACAGGGACAGGGAAGTCCTCAGGCGGTGCCAGGATGGCGCCAGAAACAAGGCGGACACGGACGTGAAGATCCTAAAAAAAGAAAAACGCAACGAACAGCTGGTCAGATTCGCAACCCACATGAACAAGATGGTGGTGGGACAACCCCAGGCCATCGACAAACTCACCGATAGTTTCAGCCGGCTGATCGCCGGGGTTCATGACCCCGAGTCGCCGCTGCTGACGATGATGTTCATGGGACCCACCGGTGTTGGTAAAACCGAAACCGTGCGCGCCCTGGCCGAAACCATCTTTGGCAACAAACGGGCTTACACCCGAGTCAACTGCCAGGAATATTCAGCCCATTACAATATCAGTAAATTGCTGGGCTCGCCTCCGGGTTATGTGGGTGGAGAAATCCGTCCTCTGCTGGCTCAGGAGAATATCGACCGGCACCACCGCAAGGCCCTGGAAAACCAGTCGGGCCTGGTCAGTGAGCCGGGCAGCAAACTGAACTCCATGTACCCACCGGAGTCAGAGAAAAATCTCTCCATCATTCTCTTTGATGAGATTGAAAAAGCACATCCCAAGCTGTGGAATCTGCTGCTGGGTATGCTGGAAGACGGCACCGTGGTTTTGGGAAATAATGAAGAAGTGGACTTCCGCCAGTCCATCATTATCCTGACGACCAACGTGGGCAGCGATGCCATGGGCGCGCACCTGGCCCAGAATAATATTGGGTTCTCTTCAGGTATCACCGACCAAAAAATGGATACCGACATTGAAGAGGCCGCCATGCGCGAAGCCAAAAAGGTTTTCCCGTTTGAGTTCCTGAACCGGTTCGATGACATCATCACTTACCACACCCTGAAGCAACAGCACCTGTACAGCATTCTGGACATTCTCATTGCCCAGATTCACCACCGGTCGCTGATGTGCGCCGAGCCTTTCCTGCTGGAAATCACTCCTGAGGCCAAAACCAAACTGGTGGAAGCCGGCACTGATATTCAGTACGGAGCACGGCCTCTGAAGAGAATTGTGGAAAAAGAAGTTGTTACTCCCATCTCGCATTACATCTGCAGCGAACAGATCCGCAAGGGCGACCTGATCACCGTGGACATTGACGAGGGCGAACTGGTGTTCCGCAAGGAAACCGGCGTCACCAGCTGGGAAGAGCTGGAAAGCCTGGGCCCCTTCCCCGAGGCCCAATGGGCCAAGGAAGATCTTGGGGTCAAGGATGACGGTGGCGAGAAGAAACAGATTGTGGAAGAGATCACCCAGGTGGTTGCCGCCGCGGGGGTCTTGACTGGGGCTGAAGACTGACAGCTGTCTTAAATCTGGAAAAGAAAAACCGGGATCCTGAAATAGGGTCCCGGTTTTGTTTGCTCAAAAGCAGAGAATCACCCACCATCCAGCGCCAGCTTAATTCCCACAGTGATCGCCACATCTTCCCTTTCAACACAAAAGCCCGGCAAAAAATGGGATTATTAAAAACAAGATGGCCCGGATTTTGATTCTATTAACCTGTAAGACTCAACATCATTGCTTTCCGCACGCTTAAGGCAGGTTCATCATGCAACGCAATTCCCTCATGTTCCTCATTATGGCCCTGATGGCTGCATTTTTACTGGCTGGATGCTCAACTCCCGGGGAACCCGAAGAATTGGTGTATGGTGGCAATGTGCAAGCTGACGACGATGATGATCCTTATGTTCCTTTGATCACTGAAGGAGTGGATGTGGGGAACGAAGCCCCCGATTTCACCCTGGCCGATACCTACGGTGATGACGTGGTTCTGTCCACTTTGCGCGGCAAGCCCGTCTTGCTTTATTTCTGGGCCACCGGCTGTGTCTATTGTGAAGAGCAGCATCCCCGCATGCAGGACTTCCATGAAACCTATGGCGATTCCCTGTCGGTGATATCCGTCAACATTGGTGATGACCCCGACCTGATCAACGCCTACATGGGTGAAAACGGTCTGACCTTCCCCTGCCTGGTGGCTGACGCGGCCATGCAGGCGGCTTACGAAGCCAACAGTGTTCCGTTGGCTCTGGTTCTGGACGCCGAAGGTCTGGTCACCTTCAACAACCATCCTGGTTATTTGACCGAGACCCAGCTGCAGGAAGAATTCTAGCCATTACAAGCCTGACAAATAAAAACGACCTCGGCCCATGAAGGCGAGGTCGTTTTTATTGCAGGAAATCCAGTGGGAAATCCAGTGGGAAATCCAGCCGGCGGTTTAGGGCCAATAAAGGATGCGTCCGCAGCTTTCGCATTTCTGCACCCGGCTGGCGTTGGTCTTGCTGACGAACTGGGCCGGAATGTTGGCAAAGCAGCCAGTGCAGAGATTGTTCACCACAGGCACCACGGCGTGGCCAAATTTCTCGGTCAACCGGCGGTACCAGCTCATGTGGCGGGGATCAACTTTTGCAGCCAGATCATCCCGGGCCGATTTCAGGTTTTCGATGCCCCCGTGGGTGAACCCCATGCCTTCGAGCTCTTCGCCCTGGGTTTCCACTTCCTTGATCATGCCTTCCATGTCCTGCAGGGCCACGAGAATTTGCAACTGAGGATTCATACTACTCCCCTTTCAAGGCGGTGCAGAATGATTCATAATCTTCGGCGGCCAAAAGGTTATCTCGCAGATCAGCATCCTGAATGCGGTCGATAAGGGCGGCCAGGCTTTTGATGTACTGGTGACCGGAATCCTGTGGGGGAGCGATCAGCACAAAGAACAGTTTGGTGGGATTGCCGTCTTCGGAGTCGAAGTCGACACCTTCAGGGCAGCGACCAATAAGGATGGTCAGGCGCTGCACTGACAGAGTGCGTCCGTGAGGAAAGGCAATGCCAGGGCCCACGGCCGTGCTGCCTAAATTTTCCCGGCTGTGAAGCATCTGCATGATGTTGTCGGCATTTTTGATATCGGTGCCGTCGATCAGGCCTTTGACCAGTTCGGTCAATGCGCCATCTTTGTCTGTGGCCTGAATGTTGGGGAGAAAAAGATCGGGGGAGGTATGTTTGAGAACCTCAACAATATCCATTGGGTCGGACCGCCTTGCCTTGAGAAAGCCGCTAAAATGTGTTACGACTGGTTTGTTGAAAACGTAACCAATAAGCAGTGGATTCACAAGTCCCAAAGTACGTACCGAAGCCTTAATAGAGGGATTTTACGGTGCGGGAGGTTGATATTTCAAAGCAGGAATCCCAAGGCGATACTCCCTGCCGGGAGGGGATCGTCATCCGTTCAACCGCCGGTCACCTGCTTATTTCAGTAGGAGAAGTCATTTGGCGCTGCATTTTACGGGGAAAGCTTAAAAAAGGTCCCCGTCAGAGCCAGACTCTGGCTGTTGTGGGCGATCGGGTCCGGTTTTCGGTTGTGGACGAAGCCTCCGATCCGCCCACCGGGGCGATAGAAGAGATTTTACCCCGCCTGAACCGTATTTCCCGCATGGCCGCCCGTCGCAGCGGAGGCAATGTGGAGCAGGTGTTGATGGCCAACCTTGATCAGGTGGTGGCTGTCCAGTCGGTGATCGAGCCCCGACCCCAGACCGGTTTTGTGGATCGTCTGCTGGTGGCGGCGGAACGCTTCGGTGTGGGGGGTGTTCTGGTGCTGAACAAGTGGGATCTGGTCCCGGCCGATCATGGCCGGGAAAAGTGGCAGTATTTTATGGATATGGGATACAAGGTCCTGTTCACCAGTGCCGAGTCGGGGCTGGGAGTTGATGACTTTCGTCAGGTGCTTGCCGGTAAACTCTCCCTGTTGATTGGGGCCTCGGGTGTCGGCAAGAGCAGTTTGCTGAATTGCATCGAACCGGAACTGGGACTTCGGGTCAATGAAGTCACCGGCAAAACGGGACTGGGCCGGCACACCACCACCCGGACCGAATTGTTCCCCCTGGCCACCGGCGGATTCATCGCCGACAGCCCGGGTATTCGGGGATTTGATCCCTGGGACATTGATCCCCTGGACGTTCGTGACTATTTTCCGGACTTCGCCGAAGGTCAGCAGGATTGCCGGTACCGCACCTGCATGCACCGCAGCGAACCTGGTTGCGGGGTCAAGCAGGCCGTGGCCCGGGGTAAAATTCCGTCCTGGCGTCTGAAGGCTTATCTGGCACTTTTGGGTGATCTGGAAGACAGAGTAAAAAAACTGGGTTATAAATGATTTTCGCTCAACCGAAAAAACCGTAAAACCTGAGAGCTTCTTCTCCCTCGTGCAACAGTTTGTCCAGGGGCAGAATGCCGGTGGGCGGCTCCCAGGGAGTAAGATTTTCCACCTGTTGGGTTTCCTGCCAGAGGGGCAGGGCGATTCCAAAGAGCTGGGGCGACTTTGCGGTAAACTCATAGAGGCCAAGCAGGCCCAGAGTCACTGTTATCAGACAAATGCCGGCCATGTGCAGTCGGTTCATGTATTTCTCCCATGAGTTGGTTTGTTGGGGGCAAAGCAAAGGCTGTGCCAAAAACCATCCCTGGGGATTCAGCCGGTTTTCCGGTGGAGAATGGAGATTCGAGCTCTTGAAATCCTGGCTCAGCAAGACGGTGGCCCGTATGGTGCGCCGTCCTTCCATTACTCCAGAGCAGTTGCTGAAGATGCAACCTTCCCGCATTCTGGTGGTTCGCCAACAGAACCAAATGGGTGATATGGTGTGCGCCACCCCGGTTTTCCGGGCTCTGGCGGAAACCTTTCCTCAGGCGCGCATTGCCCTGGTCACCGCCCCGGTGAACAGGGAGGTGGTTCAGCACAATCCCCACCTGGACCAGGTGTTCACCTTCGACCAGAAAATGTGGCGCAACCCGGTTCGTTTTTTAAAATTCATGAGCCTGCTGCGAGGGTTCAAACCTGAGGTTTCATTTGTCCTTTCCAGTGTTTCTTTTTCGGTGACCAGCGCGGCTTTGGCTTTGGCTTCGGGAGCTCGCTACGTGGTGGGAGCCGACAGTCTGCCTTTCGGTCATGACATCAGCCGCCATGCTTTCTCCCTGGAAATGCCTTCGGTTCCCCAGCTGGATCGGCATTCGGTTCTGCACAGCCTGGCGCCTCTGCAGGCCATTGGGATCACCACCAGCAATGTGTCCACGGTGGTGGTGCCTTCCCAGGATGAAAAAGAGGCCGCGGGGGCTATCCTCAAGGACCTGGGTTTGAAGCCCGGCTTTTGGGCCATCCACCCGGGTGCCGGAAAAAAGCAGAACATCTGGCCTGCGTCGGGGTTTGCCCAGATGATCCGCATGGCCGCCGAACTCGGTCATCCGGTGCTGGTCCTGCACGGACCGGCCGACGCCGAACCCCTGGCCGAGTTACAAAATTTACTGGGTGATACTCTCGGCGATAAAATGCGCGTGGCCCCTGCCTGCAGCATTGGAGTGGGGGCGGCTCTGCTGCAACAGGCCAACCGTTTTCTCTGCAACGACACTGGAGTGATGCACATGGCCGGCGCCCTGCCCGTGCCCACCGTCGCCCTGTTTGGCCCCACCGATCCGGAGCTGTGGAAGCCTCCGGTGACTGAAGTGGTTGCTCTGTGCAGCCCCAAAAAATCTGATGACGATCGCGGCCCGGAATACGGCTGGATGCAGAACATCTCACCCGAAGAAGTATGGACAGTGTGGGCCTCTTTGAATGGCCACTCAGCCTGAAGGATAGAGCATGGAATTGATCGCAATCCGGATTCTTGTTTTAGTTTTTTCCATTGTATTTCATGAAGTGGCCCACGGCTGGGCTGCTTTGAAGCTGGGCGACAGCACTGCCAGGGACGCCGGGCGTCTGACCATGAATCCCTTGCCGCATATCGACCCCATGGGCTCCATCGTCCTGCCCCTGCTGCTGGCGGTGACCGGCAGTCCGTTCATGTTCGGCTGGGCCAAACCAGTTCCTGTGAGAGTGGGGATGCTGGACGATCCGGAAAATGATCATCCCAAGGTGGCGGCGGCCGGCCCTGCGAGCAATCTTCTGCTGGCGCTGATCTCAGCGGTGGCTTTGGGGTTGGTGGCTCTGGTGGCCAACTCGGTGCTCAGTCCCGAGGTTCTGGCTCGTCAGGATGCCAGCTCACCCCTCTACTTTCTGGTGCACCTTTTTCAGACGGCCATTCTGTTGAATGTGGTGCTGGCCATTTTCAATCTTATTCCGTTGCCGCCTTTGGATGGCAGCTGGATCCTGTCCCGTTTTCTTCCTCTGGAGCAACGCTGGCGCTACGAAAATCTGCGCCGTTACGGCTTCCTGCTGGTTGTCGGTTTCCTGATGCTGGTGAAGTACACCCCCATGGGGAAACTCTTTATGGGACTGATCTTTTTCGTTTCCGGTCTTTTTCTGGATCTTGCCAACAACATCGCCAGCTTTCTGGGCTGATGGTGCAGAGGCCTCTCAGAAATCCATGCGCAGTTCCGGTTCATCGTCCAGACCCAGGAAGTTAACAGCTGCCCAGGCGCTCTCATTGCCAGCCTGGTCCAGAGATGTCACCACATAGGTGCAAGCCACGTTGACAGGATGATCATCAATCCACTGTGTTTCCTGTTGTGGTAAATTCAGCATGGGATAACGCGTACCCCAGACCACCCGATAAACCATGAATCCGTACAAATCTGCATCCAGAACGTTTTCGTCCCAGTCGATCTTGACTCTGTTGTCAGTGGCTGCAGCGGAAAGTCCGGTGGGGATGGCGGGAGGGGCTGTGTCGATAACTGGTTCGCTTGGAATGACGGCCACCGGGCTGCTGTCGTCGGAACAACCGGTGATGGTGATGGCGACCAGAGTCAGGGCAAGCAGTCCAATAATCTTTAATGAGTGTGTCATGAGAGGGGCTCCTTGAATTCCTCGTTTTTTGCCGGCAAGGCCTCCCGCAGGAGCGGAAGGCCTTGTTGTGTTACCCAGCGAATGGGGGTCACTGTCCGGAGTCATCTAAAATTGCGTGTAGTCTTCTTCTGCATCGCGCTCGCCGAAGACCCGGTATTCGATGCTGGAGATGGCACTCTCATTACCCACCAGATCCACACTGTAGATCTCGTAGACGTTCAGGCCCAAGGCAGGGCTATCCTGGAAGCTCTGGAAAACCGAAGGAGAAGCCACCAATTCAGTGATTTCACCATAGTTGTCCCGGCGCAGGACGAATCCGGCCAGATCAGCGTCAGTAGTGTTTGCGTCCCAGGACAGGCTCACAACGCCATCAGCGTAGGCGGCTGCCAGGTTGGCGGGAACTGCAGGGGGAGCGGTGTCGATCACCACGGGGGGATCGGCAACGGTCACGGGATCTGTGGTGTCGCTGCAGCCGATGCTGCCGATGGAGAGTGCTGTGATCAGTGCGAGTGTTACGATGGTTTTGATGCTGGACATTGTGGTCCTCCTTGTTTCGCTAAGTTGCCCAATGGCTTTTTTTTGGGCGGCCGGATGAGATCGGTTGCAGTGGCACAGTTGTTTTCTTGCTGCCCATCCGGCCGCGTCCACTCCCAATCAAAAGCAATCGGGGTGCCACTTGGTGGGACCAACACGGGAAACCTGTAAAAGGTATGATTTTTAAGGAATTAGGAGGGGTAATGCAGTGTGGCCAAGGATTATTAGATACAATAGGGCATTGCTTGACGTTTCGTCTTGCCTTGCTTCAGGACAAATGTATTGCATCTTGCCCGCATGGTCTCTGAGTTCTTTGAAAAATGGACACGCGTAAATCGATAAAGCCCTTGACAAATCACCATTTATGCGAGATGCTGTCATCAGCACACCAATTAACAGGTATTACTCAATACAAGGTTCCCCTGTGCATGGACTAGGAGGCGAGTCATGACCAAAGCCGATATCGTAGAAGACATTGCCCAAAAAACAGGCCTGACAAAAAAAGAAGTTGCTGAAACCGTTGATCTGTTCCTGGTGAAGATCGGCGATCTGCTGGTTGAAGGACGTCATCTGGAAATTCGCGGCTTTGGCACGTTCAAAGTCAAGGAACGCAAGGAACGCATGGCCCGGAATCCCCGGACTGGTGAAGCGGTTCCTGTTCCAGCCCGTAAAGTTCCTATTTTTAAGGTTTCCAAAATGCTCAAGGACAAGGTTGCCGGCTAAAAGGCCTGTATTGTCTTTAGGTCCCTCGGATTCTATTATTAACCGGTGACCCGACTACACCTCGGGTGGCCGGTTTTTGTCTGTTCCAGTCCCGGAGAAAAAATCATGAACATCATTGATATGCGCAGTGATACGGTGACCCAGCCTACCGATGGCATGCGCCAGGCCATGGCGGCAGCTCCGGTGGGGGATGATGTTTTCGGGGATGATCCCACTGTCAACCTTCTGCAGGAAACAGTTGCTGAGCTTTTGGGCAAGGAAGCTGCCCTCTTTGTGCCCAGCGGTACCATGGGTAACCAGCTGGCCCTCAAGGTCCACACCCAGCCGGCAGATCAAATCATTCTGGAGGATGGCGCCCATATCTATAGATATGAAGGCGGAGCGCCTGGCCTGCTGGCCGGGGTGCTGACGACTTGTATCAGCGCCGAGGGGGGCCAGATCACCTGGGATCAGGTGGCTGGAGCCATGAATCCGGTGGATGTGCACAGCGCTCCGCCCACCCTGGTGTGCCTTGAAAATACACACAACCGCGCCGGAGGCAGGATCCTGGCCCAGGAAAGTGTGGTGGAAATCGGTTCCCGGGCCCGCGAAGTGGGGTTGAAGGTGCATCTTGACGGCGCTCGCCTTTGGCATGCTCACATCGCCACCGGTTTATCCCTGGCAGAGCTGGTGGCCCCGGTCGATTCCGTCAGCGTGTGTTTTTCCAAGGCCCTGGGGGCTCCGGTTGGATCGGTCCTGGCGGGCGATGCGGCAGATATCAACCAGGCTCACCGGTTCCGTAAGATGTTTGGCGGTGGTATGCGCCAGGCTGGTATTCTGGCTGCGGGGTGTCTTTACGCCCTGAACAACCAGATGCAGCGACTGGCTGAGGATCACCAGCATGCGGCGGCCCTCGCTACAGGACTTGACCATCCGGCCCTGAAGGTCAATCATCCGGTGGATACTAATATTGTGATTATGGATGTGGCTGGCCTCGGTGCTGACCAGGCGCTTTTGTCTCATCTCAAAGAAAATGGTGTGCTGGCAGTAGGCTTTGGACCGGGCCGGGTGCGGTTCATTCCCAACCTGAACACCAGCACAGCTGATGTGCAGCGGGTATTGGGTGTGTTGAATTCCTTTTCAGGAGAAGTGAATTGAAGATCGTCATTGTAGGTGCCGGGTCTGTGGGCTTCGATTTGGCCGGGACCATCAGTCGCCGGGAACACGACGTGATCCTGGTGGAAAAGGACCAGGAAACGGCCAACACCGTGTCTGAGAACCTGGATTGCAGCCTGGTGGTGGGCAGTGGTGTCAATCCGGCCACCCTGAACCGCATCGGTATGCGCGACTGCGACCTGTTTGCGGCGGTCACCGACCGGGATGAAATCAACATCATCGCCTGCCAAACCGCCCACGCCCTGGGCGCCAAGGTCAAGGTGGCCCGGGTGCGTCAGGAAGAATATTACCAGGATCACCGCCTGGTCCTCGAAGGTATCGATCTGGCCATCAACCCGGACCACGAAGCGGCCCATGCCATCCGCAAGCTGCTTTTCCAGACCGAAGCTTCCGAAGTGCATGAATTTGCCAGCGGAAAAGTTCGGGTGGTGGGTGCCAGGGTGGAAACCGGTTC
>JAOZJV010000483.1 GCA_029935695.1 Candidatus Krumholzibacteriia bacterium
CCGGTTTCAGCAACATCACTGGTTTTGCCGGATTGACCGGCAGCCCCAAAGGTCTTCTGGATGTGGACCTGGATGGCAAGCTGGATGTGGTGACAGACCTTTCGGATCAACTGCGCTGGCATCGCAATCTGGGCCTGGGTGCTTTTGCCGGACCCCAGTCAGTGGGAGCTGCGCCGGACACCTGGACCACAGTGTGTTTCGATTACGACCTTGATGGCGACGATGATATTTATGTGGGCACCTACGGCTCTTCCGTCAACAAACTTTTCCGCAACAATGGCGATGGCACCTTCACCGAATCTGCCGCCGCCGCTGGAGTGAATTTCTCAAATGCATCCCACGGCCTGGCCGTTGGCGATTACGACAACGACGGCTGGCCCGACCTTTATATCGGTGGCTATTCTTCGTTGCGCTGCCGCCTGTACCGCAACCTCGGCGATGGCACTTTTGAAAATGTGACCACGGCCACCGGTACCCTCGGACACAACGATACACGCACGGTGAGTTTTGTCGATTACGACAACGATGGCTGGCTGGATATCTTTTCATCCCATCACGATTTTTACTCCTACAGCAATACCATGCTGCACAACAACGGCGATGGCTCGTTCACCGAAACGGCTGTCTCACTGGGCTTGTCCGGTGAATGGATCGGCGATTATTTTGGTGTTGGCTGGGCCGACTTCAACAATGACGGCGCTCCCGACCTTTTTGCCGCAGGGCATATTGACAAGTACCGTCTGTTCCGCAACGACGAAGTTCCGGGTAACGGATTGAACGTCAGACTTCTGGGTACTTCCAGTAACAGGTCGGCTGTGGGCGCTCGGGTGGTAATGTGCGCGGGTGAGGTGCGCCTCATGCGGCAGGTCATCAACGGCAGTGGCCGTCAGGATGCTCACTCCCTGGACCTTCATTTCGGTCTGGGCAGCGCCTCCGAAGTGGACAGCCTGATCATCCACTGGCCCGGCGGGTGGGTCCAGCGAACCGGCGCCTTTGATGCCAATCAGACTGTTGAAGTGGTGGAGGAAGATGGCTTCAGTACGGTTCCTGATGCTGGTATGGCAATTTCCATTTCCAGTTATCCCAACCCTTTCAACCCCATGACGACCATCACATGTGCATTGGATGCCGGGGCCGGACAGGTGGTGGTGGATATTTTCGATGCCCGCGGTCACCTCGTGCGCATGCTTATTCCCAACCGGGCCACTGATGAAACAGTGCAGGCTGTCTGGAACGGCAAAGGTGATGATGGCCAATCTCTGCCCAGCGGAACTTATCTGGTCCGGGTAAAATCAGGCGGGGCAGAAGCCACCGCAAAACTCATGCTATTGGAATAGAAATCAGAGGCTGCATATGACAGAAAAGCCCTGGGCAACCCCGGGGCTTTTCCATGATAGTTTTACCGGAATCTAACGGTTGATGTGCAGTTTTTCACCAAACCAGACATGGGTTTTTGTGGTAACACTCACGATGTATGTGCCATTGGCAATAGCTGAATCAATATTCCAATTCACCACGTTCCTGCCCTGGGGAAATTGTTGATGATCAACAACCTTCTCAATTAAATTGAATTTCTCATCAAAGATTTCAATGGTGACAAGTTCATCAGCTTTCAAGTTCAGGGTGAAGCGTGTGACATCACCTGCCGGATTGACTT
This sequence comes from Candidatus Krumholzibacteriia bacterium, assembly GCA_029935695.1. GTDB lineage: Bacteria > Krumholzibacteriota > Krumholzibacteriia > LZORAL124-64-63 > LZORAL124-64-63 > LZORAL124-64-63. Next base: position 1,658 of record JAOZJV010000483.1, read on the forward strand.
CGATATTCATGAATTGATTGTTTTGCCTGGCAGCAGCACGATCAGCGGCGCTTTGATAAACAAGAGAAATGGTTTTGAAAAATTCTTCATCTTCCGGATACACAGCAAAAGAATTGCCATCCATGGAAAAGTCGAGCTCGGCCAAGGGGCCCTGAGAGTGATTGTTATTCATCTCAAGATGAGCAACATAGTTGCCGTTGGGGATGATTTCCCCAGCCAAGTCACTGCAATCCCAGATGACGGTGTATGTCCTGTGTTCCAGTTGCGTCGCACCGGTGATGGCATCCACGCTGTTGCCATTGGCGGGTTCAGCGTTCCAGGTGTAAAGATCAGATATGCGAACATCAGCATAAACCAACTGGGTTTTGACAAATTCCACCGACTCGGTTTCAACCCACACAGCCAGTACATGCTTCTCGTGGGAAAAGCCGCCCATGTCAAAGGTGGTGAATTCAATTTGAAGAGATCCGGGGGGGATTTCACCACTGCCATCATCGGCATAAACCCGGAGGGAAAAAGCGTGGTTGATGAAGTCGGGAAAATCTACACCGGCATCCCAGGTGGCGCTCAAACCCGTGCCAGGCACAACATCCGGCCCCACATCGCCGCTCACTGTCAAACATTCCTGATCCCAGGTCACGCCATCATCGATGGAATACCACACGGAAACCTGAACCAAATCTTCATCGGCATCGGCCACATCAAAAGTCAGATCAATCAGGGCCGTGTGGGGGCGTTGGACAGCGACAACGTTGGTCACTTCCGGGGGAGTGTTGGCCAGAGCTGCCCCTGACAGGGACAAGCACAAAATTAAAACAAAAAGGATTCTCTTCATTGGATTGACCTCTCCCTATTTCACAAGAATGATTTTTTGAGCATCAGTAGTGGATCCGCTTTGAATTCGAACCAGGTAAACCCCGGCTGGCATCAGCGAACCTTTGTCGTTGCGTCCGTCCCATGGCCTGGTGTACTGGCCCGCTTCAAATTTTTGGGAGACAAGTTTTTTGACCAGGCGTCCCCCGAGATCATAGATATTCAAATCAACGTGATCGGCGCGCCCCACATTAAACGAAATAGTGATGCGCGGGTTGAATGGGTTGGGCATGGGATTGCCCAAAGACGTGGCACCGGGAAGCAGCGCATTGTCTGGGACACTGGTGATGGTCATGATGGCCGTATCACCAAAACCGATGCGATTGGTATTTAAAGAGAACACATTGGATTGACCAAATGGCGAGGTTGGTTCCTCGGAAAATGCGCTTGCAGGAAACACCAAAAGGCACCCCATCAGCAGCATTCCCATCCCTATGGCACGAAGAATGGCTTGCATTAAAACTCCCCCATCAGCAAAATTTATGATATTAAGAGGGTTATATTACCATGATTGCATGTTCACATCAAAGAAATTCGGGGGAAATTGATGTTTTTCGGAATCAGGGGCTGCGTTTCAAGAAAGCTGTGGCAAAGAAGGCGGTTCCCGTCAGTAAAATCGTCACCGCACCGCTGGGTAAATCGGGTCCATAGCTGAGGGCCAATCCACCGGTTGTAAGTACGAGGCATATCAGCACCGCCAAACCCATCATTTTCCACAGTCCCCGGGCAAATATATTGGCCATGGCAGCCGGCAACGTCAGCAGTGAGATCACCAGAATATTGACCACCACCGACACCAGCAAC
>JAOZJV010000484.1 GCA_029935695.1 Candidatus Krumholzibacteriia bacterium
TAGCATGCGTTTTGTGACGGTCAGCGGGCCTCCTTCTTCAGGCAAAACCGCAGTCATTCTGAAGACTCTGGAGCATCTGATGCAGCAGGGTTTGAAGGTGGGAGTCGTCAAATTTGATTGCCTCTCCACGGATGATGACGAGATCTTTCGCAAGCACGGCATCATGGTGCGCAAGGGGTTGGCCGGGGCTCTCTGCCCGGATCACTACTTTGTATCCAACGTGGAAGAATGTGTGCAGTGGGGAAAAATGGAAGGTCTGGATGTTCTGGTCAGCGAGAGTGCCGGGTTGTGCAACCGTTGCTCGCCCCACATCCGGGAAGTGCTGGCCATTTGTGTGGTGGACAATCTCAGCGGCATTGGAACACCGAAGAAAATCGGTCCCATGCTCAAGGCTGCGGATCTGGTGGTGATCACCAAAGGTGATATCGTCAGCCAGGCCGAGCGGGAAGTCTTTGCAGCCAGGGTGCACATGGTCAACACCAAGGCGCGCATTCTGCATGTGAACGGCATTACGGGTCAGGGCAGTTTTGAATTGGGAACAGTGTGGACCGAGATCGAAGACACGGACACTGTGGAAGGTAAACGGCTACGGTTTTCCATGCCGGCGGCTCTTTGCTCCTACTGCCTGGGTGAGACTCGCATCGGATCTGATTTCCAGATGGGCAATGTGCGTAAAATCAATCTGGAAATGCCCACCGGTTTGAAAACCGATGGCGGCCCGCAGGATCTCGGAGGTGCGAAGTGAGTCGTGACCTGCAAAGTTTGAGCGTTGAATTTTGTATCAACAAGTGGCCCTTCACGGAACAGTTTTTTGCAGACAACGGTCATGCTGAATTGAGTGACCGTCCCGAGGCGCAACTGGGCGAAGTTTTTGATGCTGGCATGTTGACGGAGTTGGATGGTTTCATTTCCCTGATGGAAGAGTTTCTCGGCACCAGCGAAGAGAAGGTGTCCGAGCTTACGATTCTTGGGGGCAGGGCCAAAGACGGCAGCGATGAAAAAGTTCGCAAGCTGACCGTTCGTTCTGGAGAAGTGGTGTGCATTGTGGGTCCCACCGGCAGTGGCAAAAGCCGTTTGCTGGCAGATATTGAATGGGTGGCCCGGGGCGATACACCCACCGGTCGGCACGTCCTGATCAACGGTGAAGTGCCCGGTGATAAGTGGCGCTTCAACAGTGAATACAAGTTGGTGGCCCAGCTCAGCCAGAACATGAATTTTGTGATGGACCTGACGGTGGAAGAGTTTTTGAAACTTCACGCAGAGAGTAGATTGGTTCCCGACGCAGAAGAAAAAACAAAACGTATCTGGAGCTGGGCCAACGAGTTGGCTGGTGAGTCTTTTGCTTTTGATACACCAGTGACCAGCCTTTCAGGCGGCCAGTCACGAGCCTTGATGATTGCCGACACAGCGGTGTTGAGTTCCAGCCCGGTGGTGCTGATTGATGAAATAGAGAATGCAGGAATTGACAGGCAGCAGGCTTTGGATATTCTGATTCAGGAAGAAAAAATTGTTCTGATGGCCACCCATGATCCCATCCTGGCGCTCATGGGAGATCGCCGGGTGATCATCAACCAGGGTGCCATGGTGGACGTGATTGAACCCAGCGAGAAGGAACGTGAAAACCTTCACGAGTTGCGAGCCATCGATGCCAGGATGATGAAATTGCGCCACCGGTTGCGCATGGGAGAGCGGTTGGATCAGGTTTGAGTTGCGGTCCCCGCCGTTGTTCCAGGTCTGGGTGCTGACCTGTTCCAGACCGGCGAGGTCCGCATCGAAAACTATAGTATCAAGTTTGAGTGTTTTTATCCAGGTAATTCAGCAAACGAAAGCAATAACATGAATTTTGCAGAGGCGCTGTTGAACAATCCCGCACCACCGGAAAAGGTGGCGCTGGTGACCCAGCAAGGAGACGTGACTTTCGGTGAGCTGCGGCAGCAGGCCAGGCAGGTGGGGCTTGGTCTAAAGTCTCGCGGGCTGGTCCCGGGAGACCGGGTTTTGCTTGCCAGTGATTCATCTGCTTTTTGGGTTATTTCCTACCTGGGGATTGCACTGGCCGGTGGTGTGGGTGTGCCCATGGCGGTGCCTGCAGATCCTGAATTTTTTGCCAATGCCGTGACAGTCACCGAACCGCGCTTTGCTTTTGTACAGGCCAAATGGCTGCGCCGCCTGCAGGCGATGCTGGATCCTCTTGAAATTGTTGTTGCCGATGCCCGTCCTCCTCGAATGGAGAGTGCTTACGAGTTGGTCACCCTTTCCGAACTGCAGGATGGCACATCATCTGCCCCGGGTCTGGATCAGAATGCCGATGATTTAGCTGCTATCATGTTCACGTCCGGATCCACAGCCACACCTCGCGGAGTGATGGTTTCCCACGGGAATATTCTCTCTAACGCAGACGACATCATCACCTCGCTGGATATTGGGTCCGATGATCGCATCATGGCCGTGCTTCCTTTCCATTATTGTTTCGGAACCTCGCTGCTGCATACCCACCTGCTGGCGGGTGCTTCCCTGGTCATCGACAATCGTTTTCTTTTTCCCGAGAAAGTCCTGCAGAACATGGTGGACACCCAGTGCACCAGTTTGGCCGGTGTGCCCAGCACTTACCAGATTTTGCTGAGGCGCAGCAATTTCAAGAAGATGGAATTTCCGCATCTGGTGAAACTGCAGCAGGCGGGGGGCAAGCTTGCTCAACCATTCATGGATGAGTTGGAGGAGACCCTGCCGGACGCGAGGCTTTATGTGATGTACGGGCAAACTGAAGCCACGGCCAGGCTTTCGTGTATTACGCCCGAAGATCGTCATGCGCATCCTGGGTCTATTGGTAAGGGGTTGGCTCAAGTGGATCTGAAAGTTGTGAATACTTCTGGTCAGGCTGTAAAACCTGGTGAGGTTGGAGAAATTGTGGCCACAGGTCCAAACATCACTCTGGGGTATTGGCAGAATTCTGAAGCCAGTGAACGAATTTTTTCTGATGGGTTGAATACAGGTGATTTGGCCACGGTGGATGAGGACGACTTCATCATTATTGTTGACCGTGCCCGGGATTTTCTCAAGTGCGGAGGCAAGCGTGTCAGTTGCCGCCAAATCGAAGAAACTTTAGTTCATTTCCAGGGTATTTCCGAGGTGGCTGTTGTCGGTATGTCTGATTTGGTGTTGGGTGAAGCCGTATGTTTGTTTGTGGTGCATTCAGAAGGAACGGCTGTTGAAGAAAACTTGAAAAAGTTCTGCAAAAAGGAATTGGACAATACTCTGTTTCCCAAACAACTCATCTTTTTAGACGAATTACCCAAAAACAAATCCGGAAAGCCAGACAAACTGGCA
>JAOZJV010000034.1 GCA_029935695.1 Candidatus Krumholzibacteriia bacterium
AATTCTGCAATGATCCCATTTTTTCCACGACAAATAATGAGGCCGATACTCGGCTGGTCTTCCGCATGCCGAAGTATGTCATCAACTGCGGACAGATAGAAATTGAGTTTGCCGGCGTGCTCAGGTTTGAAATCAGTGGTTTTTAGTTCGATAACGACATAGCAACGCAGCTGAAGATGGTAGAAAAGCAAATCGACATAATAATTCTCACCTCCAACCTCGAGTTGGACCTCGCTACCAACAAACGCAAACCCTGCGCCGAGTTCAATCAGGAATTCCCTGAGGTGTCGAAGAAGCCCCCTTTGTATTTCCCGCTCGTGGGCATCATCACCAAGCCCAAGGAAGTCAAAATTGTAAGGGTCTTTCAGTACTTGCTGGGCAAGCATGGATTGTGTAACTGGCAAAGTTTGCTGAAAATTTGTAATACCTTTGCCATTGCGTCCGTAGAGATCACTATCTATCTGGTAATCGAGAATGGTGCGACTCCAGCCATTCTCAATGATCCCTCGGAGATACCACTCTCGCTCAACTGGATCTTTCACCCGGTCCAGATTACGCAAAAGGTGGCCCCAGGGAATTTGCGCAACAAGCTGCTGCGCAAATTCACGTTCTGGCCATGCTGCGGCCATTTGTTTCATATACAAGAGGTTACGATAAGACAATCCCTTCATCTCAGGAAATTCCAGGCGCAGGTCACTTGCAAGTTTCTCAATAACCTTCCCGCCCCAACCAGCCAACTTCTGCCGATCCAGAATTTCTCGGCCGATTTGCCCATAGTTGACAGAGTAGTATTACCTGTCCAGACAGGATGACAGTGGAAGGATATTTTGGGAGGGATAAAAATAATCTGCATGTTTCAGGCCATTTAAATCAGTCCAGGTTTGCATAAGAGCCAAAGATATTGGATGATGGCCCCATGAAAAATCTAACACTACATTCCAGTTCCATTTGCAGGACGGTCGCCCTGTGCACCATCCTGACCCTCCTCTCCAACCCGGCAGGATCCCAAACCATGGCCCCATCTGCACTGCCCCTGATTCCCGCTCCCCAAAGCTGGCAGCCCTCGGCTGGTTTTCTCCTCAAAGCGGATCTCGAATCCAGCCCCCTGGTTCAGCTCCTGGATGCCCCCGATGATCTGCCCTCAGCCACCGGCGAAATCATCCAGCCCGGACTGGTTGACGAAAGCTACCGCCTGGTCATCAGCAGCGAAGGTATGCAACTCACTGCCCACAGCCGCAGCGGCCTCTTCCGCGGCACTCAAACAGTGCAGCAGCTTTTGGACGCCGAAGGAGACAGTATCCCCTGCGGTGTAATCGAAGATTATCCCGGCTTCGGCTGGCGCGGAATGCTGATGGACTGCGCCCGTCACTTCATGCCCATGGATGTGATCAAAGAAACCATCGACCAGCTGGCCTATCATAAATTCAATGTGCTGCATTGGCATTTGACGGAAGATCAAGGATGGCGACTGGAAGTTCCCGGCTATCCCCGCCTGACCGAGGTGGCGGCCTGGCGCACGCAGTGGGACGGGACGCGGTACGGTGGATACTACACCTCCGAAGAAGTGCGCGAGATTGTGGCTTATGCCGCCGAACGCTTCATCACCGTGGTGCCCGAAATTGAGCTGCCTGGACACAGTGTGGCTGCCATCGCCGCCTATCCTGAATTGTCGTGCAAGGGTCTGCCCCTGGAAGTGGAAACCCAGTGGGGAGTGTTCAAGGATGTTTATTGCGCAGGCAACGAACAAACATTCAAATTTCTGGAAGATGTTCTGACCCACGCCATGGATTTATTCCCGTCGCTCTATATTCACATCGGGGGAGATGAGTGTCCCAAAGACCGGTGGCGCGCCTGTCCCAAATGCCAGCAGCGCATTGCCGACGAGAGCCTTGACGGAGAACACGAACTGCAGAGTTGGTTCATCCGGCGCATTGAAAAATTTCTGATGAGTAAAAACCGCCGCCTCATTGGCTGGGATGAAATTCTGGAAGGCGGCCTCGCCCCCGCGGCCACCGTGCAATCCTGGCGTGGTGTACGTGGTGCCATCGCCGCAGCCCGGCAGGGGCACGACGCCATCGTCTCGCCCACTTCGCACTGCTATTTTGATTACGATGTCGCCACTTTGGATATTCGTCAGGTTTATACTTTCAACCCCCGGCCCGAGAAGTTGAGCGAGGAAGAAAACAATCATATTCTCGGCGGGGAAATGAATTTGTGGAGCGAATATATTCCACCGGAACGTCTGCCCAAAATGGTCTTCCCACGCATGACGGCCATGGCGGAATGCTTGTGGACCGATAATGAGCAAAGGAGTTTTCCCGAATTCCTGGAACGGCTTCACCCTCATGTGAAAGTGCTTAAAGCAGCCGGCGTGAATGTTGGACCTGCCGACCAGCCTGTTAATTACAAGGCTGATTTTGACGAAGATTCAGGCACCACCGTGGTGAAATTGGGTTTGGATTCGAAGCTGGTGGAGGCCATGGAAGGCCATGACCTGGACCTGCGCCAACGGGCCCTTTCCCGTGATGAGGCCCCTGGCTACCGGCCGGACCTGCGGGTGGAAGATATGGTCCTGCCGCTGGTTCGCATGTCTGATCCTCTGGTGGCTGAAAATCTTGTGATGCAATGGCCTGACTCTGATGTGAAAGCGGACCTCATGGTGGTGCAGCTCTTTATGGATGGTGTGGCTTACGGCACACCGACAGTTGTTGAGCGCAGCAATCATTTGGCCTTGGGACGGCAACCCGACCTGAAACACCAGCCAAGCAGTCGTTACCCTGGTGGTGGCCCTTTTGGTCTTTGTAACGGTCTGTTCGGTACCCGCAACTACCGGGATGGGTTCTGGTCCGGTTTCGAAGGAAATGATTTGGACGCAACCCTGGCCCTTGGTGGCGAAACGCAGATCAACAGCATCTCCATTCGCTTCTATCAAGGTGCCACAGCCTGGGTTTTCCTTCCTTCGACTGTGGAATTTCAGGTTTCATCTGATGGCATTGAATGGAAATCTCTTGCTGTGATCGGGCACGAGGTTCCTCTTTCCATACAGGACCGCGTGATTCATGATTTTGTGGTTGATGATTTATCTTTGACCGCAAACTACGTGAGAGTCATCGGGAAAAATCTTGCTATGTGTCCTGATTGGCATCCAGGAGCAGGCAAGCCCTGTTGGGTCTTTGCTGATGAGATTGTGGTGCGTTAATCAGCTATTGGGTTTTCGACCCCAAAACACCAATGGGGAATTGGATTATTGCCGTCTTTTAACCGAAAGAATAGCCCAGGTGGCCGATTTTGAAATAGAGCAGACCAAATTGCCGGGAATCAGAGCCGAAAATCGGAATATAGGAAGAAACCAGTGGTGGAGTATGCGATGATGCCGGATGGCAGAAATTTTTCACGGATTCAGTATACGAGAATAAGCTTTTAAAGCTTGGTTTGGTGCGGACTAATTGCGCTCACGACAAACAAAACTAATGCGATTTATTTCCCGTTGTTCCCAATACGTAAATATTTTAATGATTATCCTTTTGCCACTACTGATGTTTGTTGGGTGTGGCAACGAACAACAGAGCCTGGATTACACTAGTTCGGAAATTGTGCCTTCTGCTTTATTGGCTCCTCACCTGGCAACAAGCTGGCAAAACCTGGCGGGTCACGATAGTGGCGATTCCGAGGTTATTCGTGATCTCAAACGTTTTGTCTTTCTTCAACAGGGCCTGTATGACAGTAAAAAACGAGCAGTTGTTGTTGATAGTTTTTTCGCACTATGGGAAGCCTGTCCCAATCATGTTCTTTGGCCGGAATTGGAAATCAAGAATCGTCGTTTCCTGGGTAATGGCAACCGGACTACTGCGATACTAACTCAGCCAGTTTGTGCAGACACGTCCACGGCCTTTGGTACCTACGTGTTGGGGTGGCAGTTATTTGCCGCGAGAAAATATGGAATGCAATTTCAACACGCTCACGAGTTGTCTGAGGATCCCAATTCCTTTCAATCTCTCTGGATAGATTTGAAGGTGATATTTGCAGAACGAAAAAGTGACAATCCCAGACGTTCCATCGACACCGCAATCAATATTCTGCCGCAGGCACGAAAGTTGGGTGGTCGACAACTGGAGGCACAGGTTTGGGAAGAAATCGCCAGGGCCACGCTGGCTACTGGTGAACTGGATGATGCTCTGCTTGCCGTTAATATGGCGGACACTCTAACAGCTGCCACAATCCAGCCCGGCGATGCCATTGTAGAGCTTCTTGATATTCGAATGCTAAAGGCAGGAATTCTGGCAGCCCGTCGTAACACAGAGTTGTCCATGGCGCTCTACGATGACAATATTAAAACTGCGATCGATCTCAATTTGTCCTATGTCGCTTCCCGGAATCTGAATCGTGTGGCCACACTGGCCGAAGCCGTAGGCAACAGGGAAAGTGGGCTGCAATATTGCCGGCAAGGTTTGAGTATCGCCATAAGCGACCAGGATTCTCTCAATGTACCAAGACATATGATGAATGTGGCACGGCGTTTACGGATGAATGGAGAGCTTGATTCTTGTCTCGTCTACCAGAAGAAGGCGTCTCTGTGGGCTGCAGCATATCCTGCACCGGAAATTGTCTCACGATTGCCCCTGATGCAGGCTGAGTATTATGCTCAAGTGGGTCAATACGACGTGGTTGATTCCCTGCTTCAAGCCGCTGCCGGCCACGTCTTGAACGAAAGCAATGTTGAGGCACGGTCAGAACTGCACCTTGAACTCATTCGAAGCTGGATGGAAGCCGACCGTCCTGATCTAATTTATCGCTCAATTAATGCTATAAAAGATCTTCGTTATGGGGTGGGTGATATTGCGGCTGATAGACACGTGGCTGCAGACCTAAATCTTCTAATAGGAGAATTCCTCACTCATCGCGGTGAATAGATTAATGCCGCCGAAGCACTGGACATGGCTGCTGATGCGCTGGAGCGACGTTCAAGTCCTTCGCGAGCCTGGACATTGGCTCGCAACCGTGGACTTCTGGCGCAAAACCGCGGAAATCTTGCTGCCGCCGAGACTTCATTTCAGGAGTGCATCTCGAGGGGTCTTGAACTCGGGACTCCAGAATTTGAATCGACAGGGCGCTTCCTGCTCGGATCTGTTCTGTTGGCCCAGGGCCGTTACGCCGAAGCGCGGTCTGCTTTTCCTGACACCGATGCCAAGAGCTTTGTCGGGCGTTTTACAACTCGGGTATCTGCCTTGTTGCTTACAGGTATTTCCCATACCGCAGAAGGTAATTTCGATCTGGCCCTGCAATTTTTCGCTGATGCCCGGAAAGCTTGCCGATCGTGGTCGCCACAGGACTTGTTGGCTCGCATTGATTTGGAAACCGGCCTCGCTTATGCTGGTGCAGGACGCACCGAAGAGGCTGTTGCGCTTTTCAATCAAGTAGCTGCGCGCCTGAAGGACAATGAGGTCTTTGAAGCCTCTGCCCAACTTGCCCATTTCAATGGTGACCTGCGTCGGGATCTGGTAGAAGCTGTAATCTCAATCCCGTCAACCGATCCAGCATCATCCCTTCATTTAGCTCGAAGTGTTTTGCCTCGATGGCAGTCCAATGCTTCGACAAAAGATGATTTTTCCGAGAACCCTCAGATCATTTTCTTCATCGGTGATCATACATCCGGACGCTGGACCATCAGCGACAACACCGTACATTGGACAAAACTGCCTGGTAATCGCGAGCTGAGAGGAATGCTGGCTCCAGTGCTGGCAGATATGTCGGAACCAGGGCGGCATATTGTAGAAGGCGATGTTCAGAAGTTGGCGAAAACCCTGCTGAGCGGCGTTGAAGATATCTGGGGCACTGGCCAAATTTTAACGGTGGTGCCGGACCAGTCTCTTTTCGGAGTTCCCTGGGCGGCTCTTCCCTTGCCAGGCAGAAATTGCATTTTAATTGATCATGGACCAATCGTGATTCTTGATATGCCAACATTTGCGACAAACAGTCCAGGACACCATAAGCCCTCTGGTAGTCTTCTTGTGATCGGTTCAAACGAAAATGCTTCCGAACTAACAACTGGATTATCGAATCTTCACTTTGCCGAACATGAAGCACGCGATGTTGCTTCGATTTGGCCAGTTGGACAATCTGTCCTCCGTGTTGGTACCAACGCCTCAAAAGCTCTGACCTCGAACACTGATCTCACCTCTTTCGAGGCGATTCATGTGGCCAGCCACGCGAGGGTTTTCAACGGTCTTTCTGACCAGGCGATGTTCCTGCTCGCTGGCGAAGACAAAGATGCGGTTAAGGCATCAACAATTCGAGGACTCAAAATATCGGCCGAGTTGGTTTTTCTTTCCTGTTGTGAGGCAGCAGACGGCTGCGACAAACTCTCTGGCTACTCGGGCCTTGCCCGCAGCTTCCTCGATGCTGGAGCCAGGAATTTAGTAGCGCCGTTGATCGTCATCGATGATGAGGCGGCAAGAGCCCTGGCGACTAACTTCTACAGGCACTGGCTTGCTGGTCAAACTGTGCCCGATGCGCTGCGCGCTGCTCAACAAGATCTTCGCAGACTTGGCGATAGTGGGAACCGCTGGTCTCATCCCTTTTATTGGGCATTCTATCAGGTCATTGCCGCTGATGGATTGATCATGCCGGGCACAAAACAATAAAAGACGCAGGGAATGGGATTCGAAAATTCAAACACATTGCCCCCCTTTTTGACTTAAATAGACCCCATAATTCCAGGTTTCACCCGTTGCCTCGGCCGATTGATCCATGTCCGGCCAATCGTTCTGGTCGACAATCTGGTCAAAATCGATTTCCACCTGAGGTTGTGCCCTGGTCGCCTGGATGAATTTTGAGAAGGGGTTTGTCGACTTTGAAGAAATCATCTGAGGTTTTAATGGTATTGAGGCAACATCTTAAAATAAAAATTTGATGATCCCCGATTCAAGTGTCCCTGATGGTATACTCACTGCCTTGTCAGGGAGCTGATTATTTCCGTTTTTTGAAGATATCCTGAATGGAGGAATGAAAATGCTCAGATTAATGACATTGGCTTCCCTGGTCGTCTTTTTCCTTCATTTTTCATCATCTTTTGCCAGTTCAGACGTTCCAATTGACTCCTTTGATTTGAAATTCAATCAAGAGAGTAAGCTGCACAATGGACTTTCAGAATCAAACCAAGGCAGCCGTAATACTGTCCTCTTGATGGGCCCCTGGGGAAGTGGCGCTCCCACCAACGGCCAATTCCAGGATCAAAACGGAAATCCGGCGTGGAATGGTTGGACCACCAATGATCTTACAGCGTCCCAACTCAATCACTGGCATGTCAGTGACTATGAAGCGTCCAACCTGAACTCGACTCCCAACAACATGGCCCTGTATTGCGGCGATGAAGACATCCCACTCTGTGACAGCAACGATGTCATTGGTGGATATGGCAACAACTGGGAAGATTCTGTCAGTTTCCAATACATCGTTTCCGATGCCAGCGCTCCTTGCCAAGTCACTGTTTCGGGAATTTTCAATCACAACTCTGAACCAGGTTACGATTATACCACCTTCCAGTTTCAAACCGCAGATGGCCCCGTTGATTTAGATTCCTTTGATGGCATTGGCTCTGCCGTAGAATTCTCTTATTCCATGACTTATGAACCACAGGATTATGCAGGTGAAAATTTTGATGCCATCATATTCACCATTTTGTTCACCAGTGACGGAGGCTGGTCCGACGAGGATTGCAGCTACTTCGGCAACGGCGCCTGCCAAATTGATGATATACGGGTCCAGTGCTCCAACGGGAATTTCGATCAAACTTCAGACTTCCAAAACGGGATGGATCCCTGGGGTTTGTATGTAATACCTGGTTTCGGTGATTTTGCCGATCTCTGGCAGAATCTACAGGATCTTGATCCTTGCCGCACCAATTTCAGTCCTCAGGTTGCCTTCTTTGATGATGGCACTCAAGTGCCGGGAGCCGGCCCCAGCTCCTGCGTCTCATGGTGTTATGGGCCAGGTGGCCATATCATCAATTCCACTGGTGGAGCTACCCATGATGATAATGAAAGAATTTTTAATTCCCTTGAAAGCCCCGTTCTGGATTGGCCAGGTCCCGAGTTCACGGGGGCACAATTGGTTTTCGACATGTACCAACATTCACCATATACAGGATGGTGTTGTGTCATTGTACACAAGTGGGAGGTTCGTTCAGCCATTGATCCTGCGCAATTAAGCACTGCACCCTGGAATTCAACTTCCTGGCAATGGTTCCATGGTCCAGATTATGTGAGAGTCGAAGAAGATATTAGTAATTCTCTCGTTCCTGGTTGCACTGTTTTTCAGGTAAGAGTAGCAATTTCTGAGATTATGTTTTGCTATGGTGGCTGCACCAATGATTTTTCCCCAGCTCCCTACTTCGACAATTTCCAAATCACTGCTTTCACTTCAAACGGCCCCCACATGAGCACCAGTGAAATCAACCTGGCCCAGGATAATTTTCCTGAAAGTGGCCAGGAGGTAGATTTGAATAATCTGGCCAGCAACAATGTTCGTTTTGATTGCGCCATGAACGATTTGCATGCCCCGGTCCCATACATCCCTGGCGACTCCATCACCTGTATCACACATCTATCCCAGTCCTGGGGAGAGCTTATTGAAAATCGACTCTACTACACCATGGACCGGAATCCAGTTTTTGACAGTGTTCGCAATGCCGCATGGGGAATTTCGGGGCACGTAGATGGCATCCCACTCTATTACGCTGGTTTCAAATTCTACTATGACTTGCCAGACAGCGGCTTCCTTTTTCCTGGCGATGTCCTGCACTACTATTTCTCAAGCACAGAACAGATTGATGACGGAATCCCCATGACTTCAACCCTTCCCGAAGACCTGACCGGCTTTGGTGACTTCAGCACACCTCTCGCTTATAACACCAAATTTGAAGTGCATGCCCTGCCCAGCATTGATGCTGAGGGCAACCAGCCACCCATCATTTTCTGGGACGATTTCGGCACCAGTGGCGGCCAGGAAGAATGGTTTGGTGCGTTTGGAAATCTGGGTATGGAAATGGGAAACCACTATGATGTTTACCACACCAACGGTCCGGCATCAGGAGAGGGCAACGGTCTCGGCGGTCGCGCCAGTTATGATCAAATCAAGGGCTATAGCGATTTACTTTACTCATCTGGAGATCTTGGCGTGTACACTATCTCCAATGGTGACTTTTTCCGTGACGGCGGACGGGATGTCCAACTCCTGACTGAATGGTTTTCCCAACAAAGTGTGGATGCTTTTTTCTGCGGAAACCAATTAGCCAAAGACATGAACAGTTCCGGTGAATTGAATTTAATATTCATTGAGACCATCATGAATGTGAGCTATGAAAATCAAACCATCCGGGATTTGATCAACAACCAGGCGGCACCTCTGGTTCTTTCTGTTCCAGATAACACTGTCTTCAACACAACAACTGGATGGATCGCCAATGGTAGCTGCCCTGGCAATCATCAATTTGATGCCATTGAAGCAGGGGAGGGAGCTGAGCGTCTTGCACGGTTCACCAACCCGGCAGGCGCTGCTGATTATACATATGCCGCTGCTGTTCTGAATCATTCAGGGGATGACCGCATCATCACAATGCCATACGATTTTTCGGACATTCATACTGATGCGAATTCTGCAGGAGGCACAGTGGCCACCAGGGTTCAAATGCTTGCTGAAATACTGGACTTTTTTGATACTCCCGGCTCCTTCGGTCAACCGGTTGATGCGGTTGCTCCTGTGGGGGAATTCTTCTCCAAAAATTATCCCAATCCTTTCAATCCAAGCACCAAAATCGAATTCAATTTGCCTAAAGCCGGACATTTGAGTCTCAAGGTTTTTAATGTGCGTGGAGAATTGGTCAAGACTCTCATTGATGAAAAATGGGGAGCCGGTTTGGGGAGTATCATCTGGGATGGAAATAATGATTTCGGGGAACAAGTTTCGTCTGGGGTATTTTTCTATGAAATCAGGACGGCAGGAAAAGTCATTGTGAAGAAAATGGTTTTGGTGAAGTGAGAAAATTCCCGCCGGCGGGAAAATGCAAATTGGCGGGTTTAACCTTATTTGAGCAACACCATTTTAGAGGAAACCCGCTCCTGTCCGTGCCGGATCTCATAAAGATAAATACCCGAAGACAGCAATTCCCCTGTGATTCCCCGGCCATTCCAAGTCCAGGTGTAGCCTCCATCCGAGGAGTGAGTGAAATCTCTTTTGCAAACCACTTTTCCCTGAGCATCATACACAGCAATGGTGACATCGCCCGGTTCAGCCAAATGGTATTGAATGGTTGTGGTGGGGTTGAAAGGATTGGGGTGATTTCCAACAAGATGCAATTTTCCGGGAATCAGAGTCCCGTCAACTGCTGAGGCGTTGTTTGGAACCCGATAAAACACCACCTGTGATTCCAGTTTGTAAAAGGCATGCCCCGCGCATTCGCAACCATTGTAGTCTATGCAATCGGGATTGTTGGGACGGCAAATATTTTCATAGGGTTGTAAAGCAAAACCAAAGACCGACTCTTGACCAGGCATGATCAGATCACTGATATCCACGTTCCAGGCTTCGGCCTTGTCTCCGGGGCACCAACCGGCACGATTGTATTGCCAGGTACCTTGCTGGGGACTGCATCGATTAGTAGCGCAATCGGAACGCCACAAATAGTGTTGAGTATCATTCCCATCGACGGAAACCTGTTGCCATTTGTAGGAAAATTCAGCGGCATTGTCGGTGTTCCAAAAACTGTGTCCGGTGGAAAAAGTTCGGACCTTAGCCCAACTTGCTTGCTCCGGGACAGTCACGGATATGGGCGTCAAATGATCCGACGAGGGATTGTCCGGGTCCCCATAAATAAGGTTGCCGGTGCGCCATAAAGGAACGATGGAAAAAGGCTCTCTGTCTGGTTGCCCGGGAAGCATTTCAAATTGGATGGTCACCAACCAACCGTTGTCATTCCCCATCCACGATTCAATGTACAGCCTTAAAGTCACTTCATCATGAAGCATGAACTGATAGTCGGTGACATCTGTGGTCCAACTGCAAGTTTGAGGTCCACCGGTGAAAGTGATGTCGTACGGAGTAATAAACCGGGCAATTTCAAAATCTTCGAAGTTTTCCTCGTCAATGTGGTGACGGATTTTTAAGTTGCCGAAACGATCCCAGGGATCACAGTCGGCCTCGCCTGATGGACAAGCGATGGTCATATGGCAGAGAACCTCTGAATAAAGTTGCTGCTCCGGGAAGGTGAAATCAGCCTCATGAGGTGTGGCCCAATTGATGAATTCGGTGCGGAAGGTTGTGACGGTTATAGGATCCGCTTTGGCCAGGGCGGGCAGGCCCAAAAGATTTGCCAGAATCAAGACCCAGAAAATTGTTAAAGTCAGGACTCGGTCTCGCATGTCAACCTCTCGTCTCAAATCAACTCCAAATCTCCGATGATATTAATATCTTACCACATGTGAGGAGAACATGGACCGAATTTTCCTGGGGAACCATAAATTAGTTCCCATTTTCGCGGACCCAAACTTGGAGTCAGCCGGAAGAATCAAGCTACTTGTTGGTTTGATTTCTTGAGCGATTGAGTTTTGGGTAGGCACAGGCGGGGCGTAATGCCCCGCCATCCCCAATAACCTAAAAATCTAGCTGGATGTTGCTGCCGTTAAATTCGACATGACCAGCAGGCAAATCACCAGGTTGGAACAGCACCAGACTTTGGACGGTCTCCTTATAGTCCGCGACATCGGCGGGAAGATCAGCGTACTGCAGGCCAGCTTCATCAACCGTATGCAGAAAATCTTCGTCCGCGTTGGAGGGGAATACATAATAGCGTTCGCCCATGGCTGTCAATCCGTCGCCGCCGTTCATTTTCATCAGGAAAAAGGCACCCTCACCTTGGGATTGGCCCTTGCCCACAATTGTTGAACCGCCGCCATGGCTATCGTATGTGACCATCCGCAATTCAAATTCATGGGTCACTTCATTGCCCATGATCTCATTGCGAACCACGTAATAGGATTCACCGTTATTGTAGTCAACCATGTAGACCATGGCCAAATCAACGTCACCGTCGGTCAGATGATAAGAACCCTGAAGTTGGCCCAAAGTAACTTGGTTGCCGCCGCCTTCAACTATTTGATAGGTAACCAGGAAATGGATCAAATCACCCTCAAGACGATAGGCGTATCCGTTGCTGTATTCATTTCCGTTTTCTTCAATTTGGAAACTGTTGGCGGCATGATCATAAGCAAAGGAATTCCCAAACTCAAAGGGCTCCTCAATCACCACCTGATCTATTTCTTCTGTGAAGTCATAAATATCCTGTAAACACTGATCCATGTCGAAGAGCGCACGGAAAAAGTTTGAACCATCAATGATGCCCTGGTGAATTTCTGGATCGAACATCCTGAAGGAATTGAAGAAATAAAACATGGGGTTCGAGGGATCCAGCTCAGTTTTTGCAACGGATCCTTCAAAGGACGGGGCCACTTCTTTTGATGCTTCAAAAAGGTTGATTTCCGGAGATAATTGAACAGGAGGGGTTTGGGGATCTGTTGCTGATTCTTCAGAACAAGCACCAACAAGCAAGAGTGTTGCGATCAGAAAAATGAGTGAGATACGAGTTGGGTTCATGACTAGCCTCCACACAACCAGAGAATTCAAGAGATGCTCAATTTGAGCTATTGCATTCATCCTTTCCTGTGGGTCTTCGGCAGGGCCGAGAGGTTTATTAGTAAAAAATTGGCACTATTTCAACAAAACAGCTTTCTGCGCCAAGTTGCGCTGTGCTCACCGGCTGGAAAATGTCCGTCAACCAATGACCGTACCAAACGCCCATTGGCATCGAAGATCACCTGGGTTGCTTCAGAATCTTTTTCAGCATGGAAGAAACTGTTGTAGGGAATAAATTCAAACACATAGTTCCCCCCTTTTGACCGAAAGTAGACTCCATTCTGCCATTTTTCGCGGAATTCCAGGCACACCCCGGCCTCAACCGGTTTCAATGCCATCCGGAAATCACTGCTGACA
>JAOZJV010000485.1 GCA_029935695.1 Candidatus Krumholzibacteriia bacterium
AATTCCACAAGGTCCGGTTGATGCCATCCACAGTTTTGAAAATGGTGCCGGATGCTTCAGCCAGCTTGTCCCAGTCGGCCTCTCCGTGAATGAGCACAGGATGTTCGTAGGAACGCAGATCAGCCTTCACACCCACCGACTTGATGGGCAGAGGCACACCCTGCAATCCAAAACCAGCCATGCGCTGGCTGACAGCCGGGCCAATCTTACTCAATGAATCTTCATCACTGATCACCCCATCACTGCAAAGCAGCCGCACACCCAAACCGGGGCCTGGGAAAGGGTGACGCCAGATCATGTCGTGGGGAATGCCCAGCATTTCACCCAGTTCGCGTACTTCTACTTTGTAAAGATCGGCCAGGGGTTCAATGATTTTTCCCGCGGCAATCATCTCTTCAATAATGGGCACCCGGTTGTGATGGGTCTTGATGGTGTCGGACCGTTTGGTGGCGCCGCTTTCAATGGTGTCGGGGTAGATAGTGCCCTGACCCAGCAGATGATCTTCGATACCCAGCCGGCGCGCTTCACTCTCAAAAACCTCAATGAAAGTATCGCCAATGGCCCGGCGTTTCTGCTCGGGTTCGGTCATGCCCTCCAGAGCTTTCAGGAAGGTGTCGGTGGCGTCGATGAAGTGGAAGTTTTTGTCCAGCTCCAGCTCTTTGAACATCTCAATGACGGCCTTGGATTCATCTTTGCGCATGAGGCCGTTGTCCACGTGCAGCAGGTGCAGGCGGTCGGGACCGAGAGCCTCGCCGAACAGACGGGCCGCCACGGTGGAATCGACACCGCCACTGGCCAGCAGGAAGACCGAGCCTTCGCCCACCTGATTGCGGATTTTTTGCACCTGGTCAGCCACGTAACTGTCCATGGTCCAGGTGGGTGCGCACTCACAGATCTTAAGCACGAAGTTAGCGATCATTTCATCGCCGTGCAGGGTGTCATCCACTTCGGGATGATACTGGAAACCGTAGCGGCGCAATTTATCACTGCCGATGGCCGCGTAGTGATGGGGCGGGGTTCCTTCGCCCAGAATGGTGTATCCCAGCTCTTCAAAGTCGGGGCCAATCTCGGTCACTGAATCAAAATGACTCATCCAGACCTGCTGCACTTTGTCCAGGCCGGCAAAAAGAGGATGTTCCCGCTGGATGTGCAGATCGGCGTGTCCCCATTCCTGTTTGCCGTTGACCACCTTGCCGCCGTAATGCTTGGCGATCTCCTGGTGCCCGAAACAGAAGCCCAGAATGGGCACATCCAGATCGTAAATCTCTTTGGTGTAGGCCGAGTCTTCCCCAAAAGAGGAGAGGGCGGGGCTCCCGGAAAGGATGATGCCTTTGTACTTGTGAAAATCTTCAATGGGATCTTCGGGCTGGCGAATTTCAGCCAGAACCCTGCTGCGGCGAACCTTGGTGGCGATGAGGTGGGCGTACTGGCCGCCAAAATCGACAACTGCGATGGCATCGTGCTGCATGAGACCGTCCCGTCAAAGGGTGAGGAAGCGGAGGGTGGCTGTTGCAGAAGGTAGCCATCCCGGATTTGGGCCATAAGTAACACATAATTGCGTATTTCCTCAACCCAGATATTGTTTTGGGTGGTATAATTGTGTTTGATTCAGTCCAACATCGCCCTGATCAACCCGGAAGACCCTGGAAGGAACCACCATGCTGACCCGATTTCGCTTTGCCGCTCTGCTGGCGCTGCTCATCCTGATCATTTCTGCCACCACGGTGCTGGCCGCCGAATTAGTCCCTGGCGGCGACTTCGAAAATATCAAAAATGGTGATGGCCTGCGCAAGGACACCAAGGGCCTCGATTGGTACGAAAGCCGCAAAGACACCGAAGAGGGCCGGGCCTTGCTGAAACTGAGCACCAAGAATATCAAAGGCAACAAAACCAAAAAAACCATGATCAAGGGTCATCCCGAGCTCAACACCTATCTGACGTTCCGCCTGGCCGAACCCCAGACCATGGCTCTGACGGCAACTTACGACATTCTGGTCAAGGAAATCCTGCCGGATGATAACCGCAGCGCCTTCATGTTTCTCGGTGGAGTGAAAGACAAGAAGGGCGGGCCCAACAGCACCGGCCGGGAGCGCTTCGTGCTCATGGGTTTTGAAAACGCTGCAGAGCCCGGCAAGCTGAACCTCTTTGCCCGCGAAGGCAGTGGCAAGTGGGCCGAGCGCACTCTGGTGGCCGAAGGTCTTGATGCGAACAAGTGGTACACCATCAAGGTGGAAGCCAACATCCCCGAGGGCTATTACTCCGTGACGGTCGATGGCGTGATCGATGGTTTTGAGCTGGAGTCGTTCTACTCCAAAGGCAAAACCCCCAGTAAAATCAGCCACATCAGCTTCGCCAGCTGGAATGATGGTGCCGGGACTTTCTATGTGGACAATGTGAGCGTCATTGACAACTAAATCTGCCGATTTTTCCTCCCGGTACCCCCCGGGGGAGAAGAATAATCTGCATCAATCTCTTTAAAAACCCAGCTTTCGGGGGTACAATAATATCAGCCAAAAACCTCATCCGGTCGGAGTGGTCCATGTGTCTCGGCGTACCAGGAAAAATTACTGAAATTCGTGACGGAATGATGGTCATGGGAACGGTCGATTTCGATGGTGCCAGCCTCGAAGTCTGCCTGGCCTATGTGCCCGAGGCCAAGGTGGGAGACTATGTTCTGGTTCATGCCGGATTCGCCCTGACCCAGCTGGATGAAGAGGAAGCTGCCTCGACTCTGGAAACGCTCAAGCGATTGGCCCCGGAGCCTATTGAGTTGAAAGTGGATCACGACTGACCTTATTCTGGAGGACACATGCCCCTGCCAAGGATTGTCATCACTGGAGCTTCTGGTTTCATTGGCCGCCACTTGCTGGACGCCCTCAAGGAAGATTATTACATCCACGCCATGGGCCGCCGGTCCCAGATTCGCTGTGGTGCTCCATTCCATGACAATATCGTCTGGCACCAGGTGGATATTGGTTATAAAGAAGCCTTGAAAGCGGAATTTGCAGAAATCAAAGCTGACGGCGATATCGATTTTGTTCTGCACCTGGCCGCCCATTACGATTTCACTGGTGACGATCATCCGGAATACCACCGCACCAATGTGGTGGGCCTGCGCAATGTCCTGGAAAATTGCCGGCTTCTCAAGCCCAAAAGATTTATCCTTTCCAGCTCTGTGGCCGCTTGTGATTTTCCCAAACCCGGCGAAGTGCTCAATGAAGACAGCCCTCCGGACGGCGATCACATCTACGCCAGAACCAAGGCCATCGGTGAGGCCATGCTGGAAGAATTCAGCGATGACTTTCCTTGCCTCATTGTTCGT
>JAOZJV010000486.1 GCA_029935695.1 Candidatus Krumholzibacteriia bacterium
GTCCAGACATGCGTGGTGGCACAGCCAACTGTTCGGTGAATGTATCCGACGCCCGGATCGGCACCCCGCTGGTTGATCATCCCAATGTTCTGGTTGTCATGAATCAGCCTTCGCTGGACCTCTTCGAGGCCGAAGTTGTAGACGGTGGAACCATCATTCTGGACACCACAGTGGTGGAAGGCCGCCCCGATGGTGACCGTCTGAATGTTGTTTGCATTCCCGCCAGCGATATTGCAGACGAAGTGGGTACGGCCAAGGTTGCCAACGTGGTGATTCTTGGGGCCCTTTGCGCCGCTACTGACGCCTTCGATGCTGATTTCGCCATGGATACGTTGAAGAAAGTGATCAAAAAGAAGACCCTCATCGATATGAACATGTTGGCCTTCATGCGTGGTTACGACTTCGTGAAAAACGGGAGCTAAGGCTCTTTTGAACCCGGGGCTGATCGCTCCGAAAAGCGACCGGCTCCGCCTAGGCAGGGGTCGGTCGTTTTGTTGGCCCCCGATGGCCAAAAAACTGGAATGAAAGGTAATGACCATGATAATCGGTATTCCCCGTTCACTCTCCGTTGATGAACGCCGGGTTGGTTTACCTCCCCGGGCGGTTAACAACCTGGTGACGCGCGGTCGTACGGTTCTGGTGGAAAACAAGGCAGGGCAAGGCAGCGGCTTTTCCGATTCCCAATACGAGCAGGCCGGGGCTCGCATTGTCCACTCTCTGGATGAGGTGTATGGACGTGCTGATGTGATCGTCAAAATCAATGCGCCTACCGTGGCGGAGTACGATCTGATTCGCGAGGAACAAACCATCATGGCGGTGATGCATCTGGCGGTGGCCGATCCTGAACTGGTGGATATTCTCCTGAAAAAACGCTGCACTGCGGTGGATTTTGTCACCATTGCCGATGACCAGGGGCATTTGCCAGTTTTACGCCCGTTGTCACAAATTGCGGGGCGCATGGTTCCGCAGATTGCCGCCCGCTATCTGCAGACTGATCATGGGGGACTGGGAATTCTGCTGGGTGGCGCGCCCGCCGTTCCCCCTGCCGAAGTGGTGGTCATCGGAGCGGGTACCGTGGGGCGCAATGCCGTGCGCGCCTGCATTGGGGCCGGGGCCAGAGTCACCCTGCTGGACACCAGCCATGACCGAATTTCCGAACTTGATTGGGCGTATCCCGGTCAGGTCACCACCTTTCGTGCCAACGAGGCCACCTTGCGCAAGGTTCTTTCCTACGCCGATGTGGTGGTGGGTGCGGTGCTCATTCCGGGGGCGCGCACGCCCCATCTGGTGACCAAGGAAATGGTGGGGCTGCTGCGGGAAAAGAGCCTGATCATCGACATCAGTGTGGACCAGGGTGGTTGTTTTGAAACCAGCCGGCCCACCCGTTTGAGCGATCCCACCTACGTCGTCGATGGTATTGTGCACTACTGTGTGCCCAATCTGACCAGTCTGGTGGCCCGTTCTTCAACTTACGCCCTGGCCAATGAAACCCTGCCTTATGTGTGTGCCGCCAGTGAGGGCACTCTGACTAAGGCTCTGGAAACCCAGCCCATGATGGCCAGTGGAATCAACCTGATGGCCGGGCAGGTCACTCACCCGGGCCTGGGAGAAATCCTTGAACGGGAAACGGTGTCAGTGCACGAACTTCTCAGTGGAGGAAAAAGTTGAACTGGATGCAGACCTACCGCTCGCGGTTGATGACCTCTGCAGAGGCAGTGGCCGGGATCAAGTCCGGCGACAACGTGTACCTCGGGTCCGGCTGCGCCGCACCTCATGATTTGATATCCGCCATGACCAACCGCGCCGATGAGGTGCAGGATGTGAATGTCATCCACCATCTGACCCTGGGCGATGCTCCTTA
This sequence comes from Candidatus Krumholzibacteriia bacterium, assembly GCA_029935695.1. Taxonomy (GTDB): domain Bacteria; phylum Krumholzibacteriota; class Krumholzibacteriia; order LZORAL124-64-63; family LZORAL124-64-63; genus LZORAL124-64-63. The sequence goes on from JAOZJV010000486.1 coordinate 1,862, forward strand.
TGTGGCCCCGGATATGGATGGGCATTTCCGTTGCCACGCATGCTTCGTCGGTTCCAATTTGCGAGAGGCAGTCAATGAGGGGCGGGTGGATTACATCCCCATTCATCTGCACGAAATGGCTCTTACTTTCAAGCGGAAAGTCGTGGCTCTGGATCATGCCATGGTCATTCTGAGCCCACCCGATGAGCATGGTTTCTGCAGCTTCGGTATCGAAGTGGGTGTCACCAAAACAGCGGCTTTGTCGGCCAGGCATATTATTGCCGAAGTGAACCGGCAGATGCCCCGCACCCTGGGCGACAGCTTCATCCACGTCTCAAAAATTAGTGCTTTTGTGGAAGTTGATCGTGACCTGGATGAGTTCCGGCCCGCGCCTCCCACGGAAGTGGAGCGCAGAATCGGCAAGAATGTCGCCTCATTGATTGGTGACGGCGCCTGCCTGCAACTGGGACTCGGCAGCATTCCCAACGCCGTGCTCGACTTTCTGGATGACCGGCAGGACCTGGGCGTGCACACGGAAATGTTCACCGAGGCTTTGCCTCATCTGGTGGACAAGGGCATCGTCACCGGGGAAAAGAAAAATTTTCACCCGGGCAAGGTGGTGGCCGGGTTCATCATGGGTACTCGCGAAGTTTATGATTTTGCCCACGACAACGCCCTTGTGGAATTTCATCCCACCGACTATGTGAACCATCCGGTGAATATTGCTCGCAACGACAACATGGTTGCAGTCAACAGTGCCATCCAGGTGGATCTCACGGGGCAGGTGTGCTCAGAATCCATTGGCGAAACTATTTACAGCGGGTTTGGGGGACAGGCCGATTTCATGCGCGGAACAGCCATGAGCAATGGCGGACTGCCCATTATTGCACTGCCTTCGGTCACCAGCGACGGCCGGCTGTCGCGCATCGTACCCAATTTGGATCCCGGGGCGGGAGTGGTGATCACTCGGGCGGATGTTCACGTGGTGGTGACGGAGTACGGCGTGGCTCATATGCTGGGACGCAATGTGCGGCAACGGGCCGAGGCTTTGATCAATGTGGCTCATCCCGAATTCAGGGAATCACTTCTGACGGATGCTCATCAGCGGGGGCTGTTTGGACGCCTGTTCCGCGGCGGAGGACCAGACACCTCAGCTTAGCAGGGGGCCAGCTCCACATTTTCCGGGGTTTCTTTGAATTTTGCCAGGATTTCCAACACCTGGTCGATGTCTTCAAGGAACAGATCCACCAGCCGTGGCTCAAACATGGTGCCGCTGTTTTCAAGCAGGAACGCGCTGGCATCTTCGATGGTCCAGGCTTTTTTATAGGGCCGCTCCGAAGTCAGGGCATCAAAAACATCACACACTGACGTAATTCGTCCTTCAAGGGTGATCTCTTCCCCTTTCAAACCATGGGGATATCCGGTGCCATCCCATCGCTCATGATGGGTCAGGGCTATCTGTTGTCCCATGATCAC
>JAOZJV010000487.1 GCA_029935695.1 Candidatus Krumholzibacteriia bacterium
CTCGCGACAGCTACCTTGGCAAGGTAGTGCTCTACCAGCTGAGCTATGCCCGCTCCGAAGGTTAAAGAGAGATAATAACCAACCGTGCTTTTGTCAAATTCATTTTTCACAGATTTCCCGATAAAGATCTGCGGTGAGCTGGGTGACCCTGTCCCATGAATAGTGCTCGATGGCGTGGATCTGTCCACTGGCCCCGAGAGTCTCTCTCTGTTTGGCATCGTCCAGCATGGTGGTCAGCTTTGCCGTCAAGTCCGCCGCATCCCCACTGCGGAAAAGAACTCCGTGCCCACCAGAGGCTTCCACATTGGGCGGAATATCGCTGACCAGACAACACCTGGCGTAACTCATGCCTTCCAGCAGGGTTATCGACAGTCCTTCCAGAGTGCTGGGCAGCACAAGCATCTCTGCATTGGTGTAAAGTTCATCCAGCAGAGGCCCATGAATATACCCTAAAAAATCGACACCCTCAGGCGCCATGGCCTTGAGTTTATCCACATAACCTGGGGTGAATCCTGCATCCCCGGCAATCACCAAACGGTATTTGCCGCGCAAGGCCCCCGGAAGACGAGACCAGGCTTCCAGAAGCAGGTGACAGCCTTTTTCCGGAACCAGGCGTCCCACAAAGAGCACAAATGGCCCTGTGATGCCCTGGCCCAACAAAAGCTCCGGTGGACGGTAGACTGGCTTGACGATGCCGTTGGGGATGTAATGGGTGGCTCGTTTGTGTTGTTTCAGGTAATGCTCACGCAGGGCCTTGCTCACCACGATGGTGGCATCGGGCAGGTTCACACTGGCGCTCTCGCCCATCCGCAGAACATTGCTGGCGAAAGCCCCCCATTTGTCACGCTGCCAATCCAATCCATGCACCGTGACGACGGTTTTTTTGCCTGCCAACCACCGGGGAATTCCCGAGAGCAACCCAGGTCCCAAAGCGTGATAATGCACCACATCCACCTGCTGAAAAAGGGAATGACCGGTGCTGAGAATTGAATGGGTGATGGCATCCAGGTGTTTGGTGGGAATACTTGGCAGCTTGATAACCTGAACATCAGGCAAATCCGATGGGCCATTGTCGGTGCTATAATGGGGTCGACTGTAGATGTCGACCCCAACACCCATAGGTCCCAGGCGCGCAGCCAGCTCAGCCACATGCTTCTCGATACCCCCATGAATGGGAGGGTATCCTTTCTGGCCAATCATGGCCACGCGAAGGGGACGTCTCGGACTCATACTGCCATGACCTAGTCGTCGTAAACCAGGTCAAGAGGCTTGCCACCAGCCTTCAGGGATTCACAGGCTTGTTCCAGAACCTGGACAACCTCCAGTCCATGCTGCCCCGTGCTCTGGCCAATGGCCTTGCCTTCGATGACATCAATGAAATGGGCTGCTTCGGCCTTCAAGGGTTCGGCTGAATCGATATGGGGCGAAAAAATATCACCCGACCGGTACAGAAGCTGGAATTCACCGAAATTGTCGTAATGAGGCTGTACGTCCACACCCTTATCAAAAACCCGGATCTTCTCCGATGGGCTCATGTCATCGTATACCAGCATTTTACGACTGCCGACGAAGGTGCAGCGGCGAATTTTGCAGGGATCCAGCCAACTGACGTGAATGTTGGCCAGGCGTCCATCCGGATATTCGAGAGTGATGAAGGCCACATCTTCAATGCCCAGATCCTTTTGCACGAAACAGCCACCTGTGGCGTTGACCTTGCAGGGCTTGGATCCAAACAGGAAGTTCAGCATGGAGATATCGTGAGGTGCCAGATCCCACACCACATTGGCGTCCTTCTGGAACAACCCCAAATTCACACGCTCAATATTGACGTAATGGATATCCCCCATTTCACCGCCATCCATGAGAGATTTGATCTTATTCACAGCCGAAGTGTAAATAAATGTGTGCCCCACCATAATCTGGAGATTCTTTTTCGCTGCCAGATCAATCAAAGTGCGACAATCATCGCTGTTGGTAGCCATGGGCTTCTCCAGGAAGAGATGCTTGCCGGCTTTCAAAACTTCGGAACCAAGGGGAAAGTGAGTGGACATGGGTGTCGCCACCACCACGGCATTTATGTCCGGATTTTCCAGAATATCCTTGTAGTTAGTGGTTTGAGTGGTGTTCGGGTACTGCATACCCACATGAGTCAGACGGTTTTCATCCAAATCAGAAATCATGCTCAGTTCCACATTAGACAAAACATTGAAATTCCGAATCAGGTTAGGGCCCCAATAGCCACATCCGATCACGCCCACATTGATCATGGTCCCACTCTCCTTGGTTAGTTGGTCTTTATGTTGGCAGGCATACACCTGGCACTGCCAGACAATCTATCGGCCACCAGGCCGGGAACTTAAAATTTGAAATAAGAGGATGCCCCGCCCGGGTTAAAGGGTCAAGGAAATAGAATCCAAAAGAAAAAAGACCCGGACCAAGGAGCCCAGGTCTTCTCTATTGGAGCTTTTAGTACCCGCCGGTTCCTTTAAGGACCACAGGCAGAGTTTTGGCGATGATCACGATGTCTTTCCACATGGTCCACTCGTTGATGTAACGAATGTCCAGGCGAACCATTTCATCGAAGGAGACAGAACTGCGGCCACTGACTTGCCACAATCCGGTCAGCCCGGGAACGGCTTTCAGGCGTTCCATGTGCCAGGGCTGGTAATTTTCGATCTCATAGGCAATGGGAGGACGAGGTCCCACCAGGGTCATGTCACCTTTGAGAATATTGAAGAGCTGAGGAAGCTCGTCCAATGACGTTTTCCTCAGAAAGGCACCAATGGCGGTGATTCTGGGGTCACGTTTAAGTTTGAATACTTTTTCACCGCTGGTATCGGTCGAACAACCATCATCGTCACCGCTGATGAACATGGCAGCAAATTCGCGATGAATGGCATCATCACTGTTGTGCTTCATGGAGCGGAACTTGTAGAAGTTGAAAGGGGTGCCGTCCTTGCCCAGACGTTCCTGTATGAACATCACTGGACCTGAACTGGAACGCTTGACCAACAAGGCGATAATCAGCATGACTGGTCCAGCCACTATTAACATCATAGAGGCAAAGACCAAATCGAACACCCTCTTCATCCATCCGGTGGAACCGAAATAACGAGTGGTGTCAGCTGGTATGAATAGTCTAGGCGAAGTAGCAGTGAAACTGCCGTCGACCGCGTAAGCCGTCGCGTTTTCCTTCATAGTGCACAGTCTCCCTTTGCTAAAGCAAAGTTGTGGGTAAGAGAGAACAGAAAAATGATGAACGCGTTAGCTTTGGGTCATTCAATTCCTTTGCAGGACACAGACTTAAAGAGGT
>JAOZJV010000488.1 GCA_029935695.1 Candidatus Krumholzibacteriia bacterium
AGGGTCAGGCCCAGACCAAACGCCACCAGCAAATGGGTCAGCATGCGTAGAAACTGCACCCCCAGGCTGAACAGGAAAATTCCGTTCAACCAGCGCACTTTGGGCCGGAAAAGAGCCAACTCTGCAGTGACGTTTTCCAGCCAACGGGCCACCCCCGGCAGCCCCATTCGATGAAAAACACCGGGCAGGCAGGTTCCCAGCCGGCGTGAAAGCAGCAACGCCAGAAGGACCACAAGCCCCACGGTGACTGCAATGAGCAGCAGAGCCGATGGCGGCAGAACAATATTCGAAAAAGTAGCCACCATCAGAAAAACCACAGCAAGGGTGGTCAGAGCCGTCAAACCAATGATCCGATCCAGCAAAGTGGAACAAAACACACCCATGGCCCGGTTTTCTTTCCGGCCGAGATCTACAATCTTGTAGGCATCGCCGCCAATGTTGGCAGGTAAAAAATTGTTGAAGAAAAGCCCGATGAAATAGAGCCGCCTGATTTCACGGCCCGGTGCTTCGATGCCCGCCGCTTTCAAAATCCAGGACCATTGCAAAGCGCCGCCAAAAGCAGACACGGCGTACACCGCCAGAGAAGCCAGCAGCCAACCCCAGCGCGGGTGCAGCATGACTTCCTGAATTTCTTTCAACGACAGACGGGACAGGACAAAGGCGACCAAAGCAACCGTGACACCCAGCTTGGCCAGGAAAATCAGTAATCCCCGGGCAGAAAACCCCTGGCTGCTGATCAGACTGCGCCTCATGCGGATCCTCCGCGCGCTACCTTCTCAAAAAGACTGATCGATTCGCTGGCGCACCGTTCCCAACTGAAAGTACCGGCCCACCTGCGGGCTGCGTCACTGCGCTGCTGCCACAATTCCTGATCCCGCAAAAGGACCAGAGCTTCCCTGGCAAAAGCCTCTTCATCCCCGTAAGGCACCAGCGATCCGGTTTCACCATGGCGCACCGAATCTTTCAAACCGGGCCGGTCACTGGCTACCACCGGCAAGCCGCACTGGTTGGCTTCGATGACCGTCAAACCCCAACCCTCTTTGGGACTGGGATTCAAAAATACATGACTGCGGTGCAGGGTGCGCACCAATTCTTCCCAGGGCATGAAACCCCGGAACTCCACCACTTCATCCAACCCCAGGCTGGTGGTCATTTTTCGCAACCGGTCTTCATCGGGGCCCCGGCCCATGACCAGCATGCGCGCCTCAGGCAGCTCTTTGTGAATGCGGGCAAAGGCCCGCAAAGCAATATCAATACTTTTGTATTTGCGCAGCCGGCTCCAGGTCACCACCAGGGGCGTCTCGCTCCGTGGTGGGGGATCGGCAAGGGTGAACCGCTGATGATCCATGCCGCAGAAAATGGTTTGGATGCGATCGGCATCCATGCCCCTGGAAACCAGATCGTCAGCCGTGGATGGGCTGATGACTTCAAAATCCACATTGCCGTAAATGCGCGGAATCAAACTCTCGGCACCGTACACATAAGTGGCCGTCAGAGGATTGGTCTCACGGTAAACCGTGGTGCCAAAGAGGTGCGGCACGATAGCCACCAGGGGCGTATCGCCTTTATAAAGCGGCGTGTAAAATGGAATCTTGTTGATGTCTTCCACCAGCAGATCATAGTGGCCGGTTTTCAGAAACTTTTTGACCACCGGCGGCAAAAGAAAATTAGCCACAGCCCAATGGCCATGCCGGTGAATACGCACACCGTCAATGGAGTCCTGCTGGGCGGCACCCTTGTAGGCACTGCAAATCAGATCCACTTTGTGCCCAGCCTGCACCGCCCCTTTCAGGATGTGGTGCAGATGCAACTCGGCGCCTCCCCCGAGAGGGTCGTTGATATCACGCCAGTTGACCGCCAGGATCTTCAGTGTCAGGCCTCCGGGCTGGAAGCGTCTGTCCCTTTACGGGCAATCACTCCGATGGTGGGTGTGGTGTAAAGCGACAACCGGGTCCTGCCAAAAAAGCGCCGCCAGGCTTCGCCCAATCGGGCCAGAGGCGGGATGGGTTCAGGAAACATGGGCAGCTTTTTCCCCGTGCGCGTCAGAATAATTTTCCGCACTGCCCGGTACCAGAGACCGGGTACCATCCAGTCACCGTAGCTGCGGGTGATGTGCATGCCCTCGGCCCTGACCAGATCTTCGAGCTGGTCGATGGTGAACTCGGTTTCCCAACCGGCAAACCACTTGTTTATGGCGATGAGAAATTTTTTGCCCAGGGTGTAGTAGTGGTAAGTCTGGGGCACATCCACCACCAGGTGACCACCAGGTTTGAGGATGCGGATGTTATCGCGCAACATGGGCAAAGGATCGCGGAAATGTTCGAGCAGGCCCTGATGGAAAACCACATCGAAGGTGCCATCGGCAAAAGGAGAGCCAGTGCCATCACCGCACACGGGGTTGACTTTGACGGCAGACATGCCCGCAGCCTTGATGGTCAGTCCAAGGGAACCGGCCACGTAATCAAGGGTCAGCACTTCGGCCCCGGCCTTGGCCAGAGCCACGGCATCTCGCCCGGTGCCTGCGCCCACTTCCAGAATACGTTTGCCATGCAGATCACCCAGGCCGGTTATTTCCCGGACCAGGCGCCCATCAGTACCATAGACATCGTCCAGGTCGAGGGTATCGGCCTCTTCCCAGAATTTTTGCCAATGTTCGGGGGTGGATGCTCTCAAGAAGATTCCCCGTCTGTATCCGGCGTTTTAAAATCGGGAATTCCATCGGGGTAGACCCGGCTTGCGGCCTGGTCCAGGATGCCGTTGACAAAACCAACCGCTTTTTCATCACAATAACGGCGAGTCAGTTCCAGAGCCTCGTTGATGGCCACCCGCACCGGCACGTCCTTGCTGTACACCAGTTCGCAAATGCCCATGGTCAGGATGACTTTTTCCAGGATTCCGAGGCGTTCGGGGCTCCAGTTGCTGCCTTCCAGCAAGGCATTAAGTTTCTGCTGCAAGTCACTGCGGTTCAGCTGGATCTTCTTCATGAGTTGTTCAGCGAACTCACTGGTTTCATCGGCTGATTCGCGGCGGCTGAGTTGATCAGCCAGTGTGACCTGAAGGTCGGCCCCGCTGATCAGCGAGGCATAAGTGGCCTGCAGTACGATTTCGCGACCTTTTCTGCGTTTGCCCACGGCTCTATTCCCCTGTCAAAGATCGGGATGGGCGCCCTTTGCCGGGTGCCCGGTAATACACAATTAGAGGAAGATGAGAACCGTCCCTGGGTTGAATCTAAGCAAGGGAGGGGTTTTTTGCAAATGCAGGGCCGATTGAAAGAAATTCCCAATCGGCCCCTAAAATTCGATCATTTGATCT
>JAOZJV010000489.1 GCA_029935695.1 Candidatus Krumholzibacteriia bacterium
TTGTTGCCGGGTTGAATGCGGCTTTTGAGGGGATGGAAATTCCTGGTTGATTTTTTTAGAAAGAAAAAGCTATACCATACTAGGCCGAGAACATTAAGAAATTATGGAACAACAATTGCCACTCTCTGGAAAAAAGGAGGGTGGCATGCGCTACTTAAGTATTCTGGTGCTTTGCGGGATTTGTTTTTCAACGGCTGTATCCACAAGCCAATGCATTGATTACAGTTCATACATTCACCAGGACCGTTCTATTACTCTGGATGAATCGGTATATTTCTCCCCTTACCAGATCGAATTTGCCGGCAGACGATTGGTCATGTTGGATCAGATTATGGGCATTTCCATCATCGACACCGAAACCGAAAATGAAGAACCTGCCATACAGGATTTTCTGGCTATTTATGTGCCCACGGCTTTCCATATTCAGGGAGATGTGCTTTACGTTAGCTCTGTGGATGGATTGACCATGTTCGACATTTCCACAGAAGGCAGCACTCCTCAGCTCGGATTCTTGCCCGTAGATGGTGTTGCTTATCATATTTTTGTTAATGGGAACCATGCTTATGTCTCCCAGGGAGAACCCAGACGCATGCTGGTTGTGGATGTGGAAAATCCCGCCGACCCTCATGTTGTCAGCATCATCGACGATTTATTCTGTCGCCGCTTCGTCAGGCATGAGGATATCCTGTACACCCTCAACGACGGTGTCCAGATTCTCGATATTTCCGATGAGGAAAATCCTATTGTTCTGGGCTCCTGGCCAGGCGTAGCCAACGGACACTATCCCGGAGACCTGGCCTATTCCAACCAACACCTCTTTCTGGCCTCATCCCCTGATGATCTTGTGGTGTTGGATGTGAGCGATCCCACAGCCCCGGTCGAGGTGGCCAAATGGAACGGTGACTACAATATTGATGGGCTGTCCGTCGAAGTAGTAGGTCAGACCCTGCTATTGTCGCGGGATTATCAATCCATCGTCACCTTCGACATCTCCACGCCCAGCGCCCCGATATACACGGGTGAATTGGCAACCCAGCGGGCATACGATTTCGCAGTCAGGGATGATGAGGTTTTTCTGGCCATCTACGACAACGAGATTCCCGTCTATTCACTTGGAAATCATTCCTTCATGAGTAGCTTCAAAAAATATTCAGTTGAGGAAGGTATTGAAGAAGTAGTTGACCTGGCAGCGGGACAACATGTGGTACTGGGCACACCTTCTCGCTTGCTCGTGGTCGATCATGAGAACTGGCAACAGGCCACTGAAGTGGCGGAAGTTGAACTGCCTGGCGAGTTGACAGAACTGGTGGTGTCTGGGTCTTTGGTTCTGGCCACTATGATAGATCAGGGGTTATGGGCCTGGGATCTGTCCGACCCTGCTTTGCCGGTGGCTTTGGGTGCAGTACCGGAAATTCTGGAGGCCAATCAGCTGTCTGCTTTCGGCAGGACTACCTACGTAACAGGAGGAGATGGCCAGCTTTGGGCGCTGGACTGCTCAGGCACTGGTTTGCCAAGGGTAATGAGCCAGGTTTCCCTTCCCTTCGAGCCATCTGGCATCGTGTGCGATGATGCGCGGGTTTGCCTGGTCTCCTATCAAAACATGCAGGTCGTGGATGTGAGCGACCCCTACAATCTCGACCTCGGACCAGTCATATCTCATCAATGGTACCCCATGAGCTATGACCTGGATCTCAAGGGGGATTGGTTGTACCTGACGGAGATTTGGACCACTGGGGTTTTCGATCTTTCCCAGCCGCAAATTCCTTTTGTCTCTTATATCTATCCCTCGGGAGAGGGGCTGGTGTTTGATTCCCCCTGGGTATACAGCTGGATTTCCGCAGGAGGAATTCGGGTCCTTGAGGAAGTTGATTCTTTGCATTGGTCGGAACAGGGGCGCTTCGATTTCACGGCCACTGGGCATCGATCCCTGGCCTTATCCGGTGATCATGTAATCGCCGGAACCGAGGACGGCTACCTGGTGGCACCGAAGCACTGCACTGGATTTTCCTCCGTGGACAATCCGCCAAATTCACAAAATTTTCCATCTCATCTTGAGCCTCGCCTGACCGGTTGTTTTCCCAACCCTTTCAATCCGAGGGTTCAGATCAGTTTTTACCTTCCGCAAGCTCAGTCCGCCAGGGTCCTGGTCTATGATGTGGCCGGAAGGGTGGTCAAAGTTCTGGCCCAGACGGATTTTGGTGCTGGAGAACATTCTCTGGATTGGGATGGTCAGGATAGTAGAAGCCGACCGCTGCCTTCGGGGACCTATTTTGCGAGGTTGGTAACTTCTGAAGCCACCAGCACCCAAAAAATTTCACTCATTCGTTAAAAGAACTTGAACCGCAGGTTAACAAAACGATCCAAAAAAAAGGGCCCCAAAAAAGGGCCCTTTTTTTGTCCATAAAGATGGTCGAGTCTAATACCGGAACAACCCATACAATTCCACGCCTTCAAATGCAGGCTCGAATTTGCATACGCCACCACTACAGAGGTAGCCAGCCTGACGGGAACCAAACCACAGATTCAGATTACCACCACGACTGATGGTGTAGGTAACCTGACCGGAGGGGAAGGGACCGGCTTTTTCGGCTGCCGGACGCTGCTCGTCATATTTGTTGTTGGTTTCAAGCATGGCTGCAAAGGCCCAGCGGGGAGCGGTTTCGTATTCCAGTTTGAACCAGTCCACATCGAAGGCTCCAAGGTCGTAGCCGTGGCCGCCACCCATGCGCACATGCTGGTGTTCAGCCTGAAAGGTCCAGCTGTGGGTCTCATCCATCATCCAGGTTATTTCTCCCACTACTGTCTGCCGCAGTCCTTCATTGTCCTGATAGCCGAAGCCACCGGTCAGGCGGAAGGGGCCAACGTCATCTTTTTGAATGCTACCAAAAGCAAGCTCGTAGACAATGTCGCCGTCAGTGGAAAAGTAGTCAGCAAAATTGTAGCCGGTGGTCTGGATATCCCGGAGCTGGGCGCCACTGGCTACTACGGTCCACCCTTGGTCGTTAGAGTACATGAGATCCAGGTTATTACCCGTCTCATTGTCGGGATTCATGTTGTGGGGTGAACGGTTCAGCAACGTCCAGGTGAATTCCCGGGCCAGACTTGGCGGACGGTTCAAAGTCGTCTTGCCATCGGCGGCTTTAACCACAGCGAACTTGTTGTAATAGCTGTGTTCCCAACTGAGGGAGAAAGGTCCGGCATAGAAGTTGAAGTTGCTGTAGAAAGCCCGGCCTTCATCGGCTTCGTTGGTCAGGCGGTCGTAGTCGTAACCTTTTTTCCAGCCGTGCTCGATGTAGAAATCGCCGAT
>JAOZJV010000490.1 GCA_029935695.1 Candidatus Krumholzibacteriia bacterium
CTGCATCTTCCGCCCCGGACAACCCATCCAACTCCTCCAAAGCAGCCATCAAATTATCCCGAGTGATTTGCGCAAAAGGATTCTCCGCCTGAATAGAATGATAAGTGTCCGGATCCCCCGCCGTAATGCGCTCCACCAGCTCAAAAATCGGCCCCGACACAGCAGTACTCATGGCCTGCAATGTCTCCACCGAAACCCCGGACAAAAGAGTAGCCCGCGCAAAAGCCAAAACCGCCGCATGCGCTCCACCCTGCAAAACAGCAGCAGCGCGATCGTGTTCCTCAGATGAAAGAGTCACCACCCGAGATCCCCACAAGCGAATCAGGTCCAAAAATTCAACTGTGCGTGGTCCATCCTGAACCCCCACAGCAGCCACCGCAAAACCAGAAAACCCCCACTGAGGAGCAAACATGGGATGCAGGCTGAGATACTCCCCGGCAAACCCCGCCGCTGCGGCCCGGGCCGTCACCTCGGTTTTCACAGACAGAACATCCAGACACAATGAATCCGCCGAAAGCAAAGAAGTCGCGTGATCAATCCACCAGAAAGCTGCCTGACTCGGCACGCATAAAACAACCAGAGAAGATACCTTCAAAACCCCATCAACCTCGACAGTGGAGGCATTCTCCGGCACCACCGAGAAGCTGTTGCACAGGTTTGAACCAGGGCCCAAATCGACCCCCGCCACCGTCCAGCCCTCACCGGTCAATTTCTCCGTAAATAGCCTTCCAAAACCGCCGCTGGCTCCAACAATGGTCGCCATCTTCTCTGCCATGGCCTATCCTTTCCTAAATCCGGTCCACTTTGAATTGCCTTCAGTATACACACCTGGGCCCGAAACAAAACAGAGACAATGATTTGCCCCTCAGCCCGCGCAAGGACCGGCCATGAAGAAGATCGATGATTCCCGCCAGAAACTGGACCAACTGGATTCCCAATTGCTCGACATTCTTGCCGAACGCATCAGCATTGTGCGGGAAATTGGTCAATGGAAGGCCCAGAAAGGCATGCCGGTGCTGGATGTGCAACGGGAACGGGCTCTGCTGACCCGCATTCTGGAAAAGACCGATGAGCGCGATTTGAGCCAGCACTTTGTCTCGCAGATATTCCGGCAGATCATCCGCTACGGACGCAGCACCCAGGAAACCATCCTCGCGCCTTTGACCCATGAATCACCAGTGGTGCAGTACCAGGGTTCACGCGGAGCCTTCAGTTGGCTGGCTGCCCACAAATATTTCTCCGTGCGCCATGCCGATTTCCGCATGACCGGATCGCACACTTACCAGGAAGCCATCGACGCGGTGAGCAGCGACAAAGCATCCTACGCTGTGCTGCCACTGGAAAACAGTCTGGCCGGGTCGTTTCATGAAGTTATCGACCTGGTATCGAAAAGCCCTTGCAGCATTGTGGGTGAAGAAATCATCCCCATCGACCTGTGCCTGGTGGCTCTTCCCGGCACCGAAATCAGCGACCTTCAGGTTGTCTACAGTCACCCGGTTATTCTGCAGCAATGCGCCCGCTATCTGGGCACCCTCGACGGCGTGCGAACCCAGTCTCACGAAGACTCTGCCGAAGCCGCGAGTAAGGTGCAGAAGGATGGTCTCAAGTCTCAGGCGGCCATCGCCTCACGCCACGCGGCAGAGCTGAGCGGGCTGACCATTTTGAAGGAAGACATCACGGGTATCGGAGCCGACTTCACCCGCTTTGCCATCATCGCCAAGCAACCCGTGTCCGTGGATGGACACTTGCCGGCCAAGACCAGCCTGACGTTGAATCTGCCCAACGAAGCCGGCGTGCTCGCCAGCATCGTCAATGCCTTTGGCCAGCGTGGCATCAACATGGGCAAACTCGAATCAAGGCCCAGCGCCGACGGCACCGGCCTGACCCGGTTCTATATCGAACTGGATGAAAATGCGGAAAATCCAGAGCTGAAAGAAGCCGTGGATTCAGTGCGGCAGATCGCCCGCAGTTTGCGTGTTCTGGGTTGTTACGTGGATCGTGCCCGTCTGGAAAGCGAGTCTGATGAACTGCTGGCCCGGGCGGTGGATCCTGATCCTGATTTGTCTGCGGTTGAGTTGCAATCGTTGCCTGGCAAGGCACCGGCGCGCAAGTCCTCGCCCAAAAAATCCAACTTCAAATTCGACACGCAGCCCGATGGCGAACGATCCATCGTGCAGGTGGGTCAGGTTTGTTTTGGCGATGGCGGCTTCCATGTGATTGCCGGTCCGTGCGCCGTGGAAACCCCCACCCAGCTGGACATTGCAGCCCGGGATGCCCGGGATGCCGGTGCAGTGGTTCTGCGCGGTGGCGTATTTAAGCCGCGCTCCTCCCCCTACTCATTCCAGGGTTTGGGCTGGGAAGGCTTGCGCCTGCTGCGTGAAGCTGGCGATAAATACAACCTGCCCATCGTCACCGAAGTGATGGCCCCCGAACAGGTGGCCCGCATGGCCGAGTCTGCCGACATGCTGCAAATTGGAGCGCGCAACATGCAGAACTTTGATCTGCTGCGCGAGGTGGGCCGCACCGACCGGCCGGTGCTTCTCAAGCGTGGTTTGATGGCCAGTATTGATGAATTTCTGATGGCCGCCGAGTACATCATGGCCCAGGGAAATTTCCAGGTTGTATTGTGCGAACGGGGAATTCGAACCTTCGAAACGGCAACGCGGTCGACCCTTGATTTATCTGCGGTGCCGGTGCTGCGCGAGCGCACCCATTTGCCAGTTTGCGTGGACCCAAGCCATGCCGCCGGGCGTAGATCCCTTGTGGCGCCGCTGTCCCGTGGGGCCAGGGCCGTGGGCGCCGACAGCATCATGGTGGAAATTCACCCCGATCCTGCCAACGCCTTATGCGATGGACCCCAGGCTTTGTCCGGGAAGGATTTGGCCGATTTGATTGATGAGTTGAGGTAGGCTAGCGACCTACCACAACCCCAGAACTTTCCACCACAGGCCACCAATGCCCAGCCAGATGACGATGTTGATCACACTGATGAGGAATCCCAGCTTCCACCAGGTTCCCATTTCAACATAACCGGAGCCAAAGAAAACCGGTGCTGGACCGGTGCCGTAGTGGGTCATGCTGCTCATCAGATTACCAAAGAATGCCAGGACCAGAGCAGCCAACATGGGCGGCGCTCCCACTCCAATGGCCACAGCCAGAAAAGCAGCGTACATGGCGCTGATGTGCGCCGTATTACTGGCGAACAAGTAGTGGCTGTAGAAATAGGCCAGAGCCAGGATGATAAACGCAACACCCCAGGAGGTGCCGCCCACCATTTCCCCCATCATCTCACCAAACCAGGG
>JAOZJV010000491.1 GCA_029935695.1 Candidatus Krumholzibacteriia bacterium
CAGGGATTGCATATGTTTTTCCTTTGATCCGGGTTATTTTTGACGCACTCACATTGTACGAACAAATAACGAAATCCGCAAGGTAAAATGTGCAATAAGTTCAATATTTTCAGATAATTACGGATTATCTATTCAGTTCTCTAAATTCAGGAGGCAAGCTCAACTTTTCCAAGAATAAAAACACCCCTTTATGTGTAACTATGACATGTGATACCGTAGCGTACCTCATCAAGGAGAACCCATGCCTGAACGCCGATTGTGGATATCCGCTCTCACCTTTGCCTTATGCCTCCTCGGGTCAGTCCTGTTGGGCTTGATCTTCTATGGCCGGCTCATGTTCAACCCAAACCTCGTCTTTTTCCAGTTCATCGGATCCGGTATCCTGTGCGCTGCGTTCATTGTTGCAGCGGAATCATCCGGCCCTCGGTCTGTATTAATATTGGGGCTCATAACCTACCCACTGATGCTGGCCATCACTGGTTCCAACACCGGTCAACTTTTCCTGCGGGATGCCATCTATGTTTTTGGGCTGGCCTCATGCGTTCTTCTGAGCCTGCAAACAAACCTTGGTTTTAAAAACCTGAATTTCGGGAAGTTTGTTTTCTGGGGTGCCATTTTTGGAGCCCTTCACTTTTTCATGTTTGCCATCCTCAGTATTGCCAAGGGTGCCCCATTCGATTTTTTCCTGGCAGGTAAAGCAACCCAACTGGGCACACTCGTTGGTGCAGGAATTGGCCTGGGTTACGAAATATCCGCTTCACTGAGGCGCCGAATCCTCCCAGTCGGTCAATGACCCAACGCTTTAACCCTAGCCACCGGAACCTTTTTTCCTTTCCTTAATATACAGTCCCACATCATGGAAAAAGAATCGGCCCCGCCTGCTCACCCATTGATTTCACATCACTTCCGATTCAGGCACACCACTTGCGACTGTCAGGTTAAAGCATCTGTGTATCACGCCTCAAAGGCGAAACCAATAGATCATAAGTAGGGTTGTACCCAGAAGGACCAAAGGGAGTCAATCATGGCTGGCGAGAAAAAGAACACGTTGAAAAACCATATGCTTGACATCAAAAATGACAAGCGGGTTTACGAGAACTCCTTCCAGGCTATCAGCCGCATGATCCTGGACAGCGAAATTGAGAAAGTCGTCGTCAATGGCAAAACAACGTACGATTTCAAGATTTTCCGCCAGGGGAAAAAGCACATTGTGGGAATGTACGAAGAGATCAACAGCTTCGTTTCCTTCGTCAAGGATGCGGCTGAAGGCGGCTCTTCCAAGGAGATGGCGTACGTTCTGGTGGGTGAACCCGGCAACGGTAAAACCTACTTTGTAGAATACGTCAGCCGTCTTTATCGTGAATTTCTGGGCATTGAGCGCAACAGCAAAAGCACTTTCAAGTTCACCGGACTGGATAAAATTGGTACATACGGCAAGATAACTACCATTGAAAGCCAGACCTACGAAGATCCCGTGGTCCTGGCTATGAATCTTTTTGAGAGCGAAACAGAAAGCCGCAAGTATTTCGAAACCAAGTTCGGACTGAGTGAAGAACAGGTTGCTGCCTGTTATCACAACTACCGACCATTGGGAGCCTGCACGGCCTACATCTGGAACGATATCCGCAACCACTGCGACGGCAAGATGGTCGACATGCTGGACTTTGTGGAAATCGTCAAGGTGCCCCTCATAGAAAGTCTGGGCACCGTCACCGGCAAGTACCCAGCCAAAGATAAAATCACCTCCAGCGCCGTGGATTTGCTGGGTGAAGAATCAATCCAGCGTCTGCTGCACATCACCGACACCAACAATCCTTATCGTTTCGATCTGCGTCGTGGTGCCCTGGCCCGCGTTGGGGGCGGTGGCATTCATTTCTCAGATGAGATGTTCAAAAATAAAAAGGATCTGGTGCAGGTTTATCTGGGCGTGATTCAGAACCGAACCATTGAGATGGACGGCTTCAAGTGGCCCATCGACACCATGATCGTTGCAACCAGCAACAACAGCGAATTCAACCGCTTCCTGGCCGAAAAGGAAGAGGCACCCATCATCGATCGTTGCCGCATCAGTTACATCTCGCACAATACGAACTATCTCCAACAGGAACAGTTGACCAGTTACGCCATCGGCAGTGAAAGCAAAACCACCCTGACCCGCGAGGTCATGCATCAGGATCCAAACCTGAATTATGCCGCCAGCGTGGCCGTGATTTTGACTCGTCTGCCTCACAGCGAAAAGCTCACTCCCATCGAGACCATGAAACTGGCCGCTGGTGAGGTGGCTGGTGAAAAAAGCATCAAAGCTTTGGCTGAGGTGATCGACACCTTGAGCCAGGATACGGACATCACCAACCGTTTCGGTCAAAAAGGATTAGGCCAGCGGAACCTTGGCCGGGCCATCCAGTTGTTGGGTGAAAGCAGCGAAACCAACGAAGGATGCTGCATGTTCTCCTACGATGTTTTCGGCACCGTGGAGCGCGTCATCCTCGATTATGTGACTGATGCCAACGACCGGGCCAAGTATCTGGATGACCTCAAAGTTGCCCGTGGTTTGTACCGCGAGCGCATCATGACGGAGATGTTCAATGCCTATATGGATGAGCCCCAGGCCATCCGTAAAGATGTGATGAATTACGTGAACATGATCATCGGAATTGATGCCGAGCATCTCGGACCGGACAAGATGTGGAAGTACAAGGACCCCCAGACCGGAGAGCTTAAAGCCCTTAAGGTTGATGAACGTTTCATCAAGAGCATTGAAGAGCGTCTGCAACTGAAAACGGATGAACAGCGGGAGACTTTCCGCACCACCATCCGCAAAATCTATGGTCAGAAAATTGGTATGGACCCCAATTACGACTTCATGGACAACCTGGAACTGGTCAAGGCCGTGACCGATGTACGACTCAAGAGCGACATCTCAGGAGCCGGCAGTTTGATTGGCGCTTTGGCCAACCGGACCAACGAAGAGAACCAGAAACTGTACGACCGGATGATCGACACCATGCTTAACAAGCTGGGCTATTGCCGCACATGCGCGCAGAAAACCATTGAGTACTTCTGCACACAGGATGATGAATCGTAAATTTTCCTGAGATAATTAGAGGAAGATGTGAATCTTCCCAAACAAAAATGAAAAGGAGAATTGAATGATTACAAGACGGGGATTACTAAACACTATGTTAATTAGTTTGGTGATAATTTTCGCCTCCCAGCCGCTCTTGGCGGCAAGCCCAATGGAGGGAACCCATAGCAAGGATGCCGATGGACTTGCTTGGCTTTACGATTCCCCCCTAACA
>JAOZJV010000035.1 GCA_029935695.1 Candidatus Krumholzibacteriia bacterium
GGTTGCGGGAGTGCTGACTGATGCAGGTGGTGATCATGTCGCCAATACCGGCCAGGCCGAAGAATGTTTCCGAACGTCCGCCAAGGGCGATGCCCAGGCGTGAGAGCTCAATCATGCCGCGGGTCATCAGGGTGCCGCGGGTGTTGTCCCCTGCTCCCAGACCGTCAGCCATACCCACGGCCAGGGCGATGATGTTTTTGAATCCAGACGCTATTTCCACTCCGGCGATATCATCGTTGGTGTAGACACGGAAAAAAGGTCCGGCGATCCAGGTTTGCCAATGATTCCAGTCAGTGTTGCCATGGCCGGCCAGAACCACAGCCGTAGGTTGTTCCAATGCCACTTCTTCGGCATGACTGGGGCCCAGCAGCACGCCCACAGGATGACTTTCCAGTTTCCCGACCGTTTCAAGTTCTTCCGTAATCACTTCACTGATGCGTTTGAGGGTGGAAACTTCAAACCCTTTGGCCATGTTGACCACAGGAGCGCCGTCGGGGAACACCTGACTGGCAGCCACTTTCTGCATGACTGAACGCACGGCCTGGCTAGGCACCACTACAAAAAGAATCTCAGCATTTTTGAGACAGTCATCAAGATCAAGGGTTGCCCGCATATTGGGTGGAAGCTTGATATCACCAAGGAATTGGGGGTTGGTACCTGTTTGGTTGATGCTGTCGATCTGGGAATTCTCGATACCCCAGAGCACCACTCTTTCCCATTTGTGAGTCAGGTGACGCGCAAAGGCTGTGGCCCAACTTCCAGTTCCCAGGATAGCAGCTTTCACGATTCAACATCCTCAGGTTTGGTGCCAGATGACTTGGAAGACCCGACTTTGCTTTCAGTTCCTTCACGCAGACGCAAAATATTGCTGCGGTGTTTGAAGATCACCCAGCCGCAAGTGAGAAATACAAATGCAATAATGGTCTTGCTGGGTTCATTGTTCTGCATTTCAAAAAATACCACCGCCAAAGGCAGGATGGACGCGGCGGTGATGCTGCCAATGGAGACGATCCTGGTGGTGGCAAACACCGCGATGAAAGCAACAGTGGCTGTGATAACAGCCCAGGGCGCCAGCACTGCAAAGGCTCCACCTGTGGTGGCAACGCCCTTGCCCCCGTGAAAACTTACAAAGGGGCTGAATGTGTGTCCCATGGCTGCAACAAAGCCGGCGAAAATACGGAAAAGATCAGGAGTAATATGAAAGGGTGTGGATTCGGTTTCGGGCCAGGTGCTGACCAACCAGGTCATCAGGGCAACGGCCAAGGCACCTTTGGCCATGTCGAGAACCAGACAAAGGGCTCCCCACCATGGTCCAAGAGTCCGAAAAACGTTGGTGGATCCAAGATTTCCACTACCATGCTGCCGAAGATCAAGGCCTTTGACGCGCTTGCCTAAAATGAAGCTGAACGGAATGGACCCGATGAAAAAGGCCAGGATGAGAAAAAGAACCAGCAGCATGAGCACCCTTCAGGCGAATAAAACGAGATGACGGGCCGAAGCCCTTATTAATGCTTCTTCATTTTGACAAAAATCCGGCATCCCGTAAACCCATAAGTTTTCCGAATCTGATTGTTCAGGAACCTCAGGTAGTTGCGGGCAAAAAACTTGGGCTCGTTTACCGACAACAAAATAGTGGGTGGTTCGATCTCAATCTGGGTGGCATAGTAGACCTTACCCAATCCGCCACCGTGAGCCCTGGGATTCTGGAAACTCATGACTTTTTCCAGGAAATCATTCAATTCCGAAGTGGGAATGCGTTTTCTGCGTTCTTCGGCCACTTCCCATACCTTTTCCATGATTTTTCCCGTGCGTTGCTTCGACAGCGCACTCATGGTGAACCAGGGCGCGTACGTCAAAAAGGGCACATCAACGCAGAACTCTTCCCATTGATTGAGATGAGTGTTGGTCTGTTTTTCCTTGATCAGATCCCATTTGTTGAAGACGACAATCACGCCTTTGCCAGCGTCGTGAATTAAACCAGCAATTTTACTGTCCTGGGTGACTGTACCACTGGAAGCATCGACCATCAGAACAGCCACATCGCATTGCTCAAGGGCGCGAATGGTTCTCATGTTGCTGAAAACTTCAACGGCCTCAGTGACTTTGCTTTTGCGACGCAGCCCCGCGGTATCGATAAGCCGGATGGTTTTGCCATGCCATTTTAAATCAGTGTGAACCGAATCTCTGGTGGTGCCGGAAATTTCACTGACCAGGGCGTCGTTGCGACCTGTCAGAACATTCAGAAGGCTGCTTTTCCCAACATTGGGCCGACCCACAATGGCCACTTTGCAGTCGCAGGGAATTTCCACTTCATTTTTTGGGAAACCTTCCACGACTTCGTCCAGCAAGTCCCCCACGCCGTGACCATGAAGAGCACTCACAGGTTGGGGCTCACCCAGACCGAGAGAATAAAATTCAGACATACCAATTTCTTCGGCCGGTTTTTCCACTTTGTTGACGCACAGAACCACGGGTCTGCCGTCTTTGCGCAAATCCCGGGCAATGCTTTCGTCCCAGGCCATGGGCCCGACCTTACCATCGACCATGAAGAGCACCACATCGGCTTCCTGGATGGCCATGCGCGCGATTTCCGTGACCACACTATCAAATTCGCTGACCGTTTCCCCAAAGGGGATAATGCCACCGGTGTCCAGTAGCTGGAAAGGATGCCCACACCAGTCGGTGATTTCGGCAATGCGGTCACGGGTCACTCCCGCGGTTTCGTGCACAACCGAGCGTCTTTCGCCCAGAATACGATTGAATAAGGTGGACTTGCCCACGTTGGGGCGTCCGATGATGGCGACGGTGCGCAAAGGCAAAACAATCTCCTGCCGCGAGGCGGCCAGCAATGGCGATAAAAAAGGACGTAACGGCCGTGAACCTAGCTTAATTCGGCCCAGAAATCAACAAAGCCCTCTTCTTCGCCCACATGAAGGCGGTGAGGTTGGTCGGCGCCAAGATCTTCAAGAGTGAGTCCGTCGAGGGTCAGACCGTCGTTGTTGAAGACCCTGGGCGAGAAAACTACATCCCGGATGGGTTGATTTGGCAAGGCCAGAAGACCACGGCGCAGGTCGCCCCCGGTCATGAGGCCGGCCACGGTGACGGTGTTGCCATAGAAGGTGTTATCGATGCCGATGACTTCCACCGGTGGGGCCCCAGCTTCTTCAAGGATGGGCGTGAATTCGCGTTTCCAGGCCTTGGCTGCCAAATGGCTGGTCAAGACAGTGAGGGGCAGTTTGGGCAATTCAGATTCTTCAGTACGCCACTCAAGGCTTTCAAGCCAGGTTTCCCGCAGTCTTGGGGTCAGACCGGCGGCGCTGTCCACTTGCCAGAATCCATCGTATAGGGCCGTGTCTGGAAAAGGCTGACCGGTTTGCAGATAGAATTCATCACTGAGATAAGCCAATCCATATCCGAGTTTTTCACGGGCGATTTTTTGCCAGGTGGTCACTTGATCGATGGTGGCGGAGGCTATTTCATCACTGACGGGTTCAAGCTCCGTCAGGTCTTCGCGATGAGCGCTGAGGCCCACCGGAACAATGGCCAGGCTGCGCACACCGCCGCTGGGTTCGGTGGTATCGTCTTCATCCATATTGAAGAAACCGCCAGGTATGCCATCGTCCTCAGTGAGATCGGTGTTGGCGGGCGTGGCCAGATCCAGCAAATCGAAGAAGGTTTGCTCGAGGATTTTGCCGTCGTTCCAACCAGGACAAAGCACCACCTGGGTGTGGATTTCGATGTTGGCTTCCGCCAGCTCGCGCATGATGGCCACCACGTCCATGCGCTTTTTGATGCCGAGCATGCGGGTGCGCACGTCGATGTCGGTGGCATGCACTGATACAAAGAGCGGCGACATCTTCTGTTCGATGATGCGTTTGAGCCCCCGTTTGCCCAGGCTGGTTAAGGTGATGTAGTTGCCGTAAAGGAAGCTGAAACGGTAGTCCTCGTCCTTGACGTAAATCTGATCACGCATGCCCTTGGGGTTCTGGTCCACGAAGCAGAACACGCATTGGGCAGCGCAGGTTTTGAATTCCATGGGCGCGAAGCATCCGGTGACGGCATCGATGTCTTGGGGATTCATGGTGACGGTGACCAGCTCGCCAGTTTTTCGTTTGATGGTCAGGGTCGTGGTGTCGGCCTCCGGGGTGTAGTAGTAGAGGTCGATGATATCCTCCACGGGCCGGCCGTCGAGGTGGGTGATGCTGTCGCCGAAGTGCCAGTCGTGCAACTGGTTCAGGGGCGTTGGGAATGAGCGGATGAGCATGAGCATAGTAGAGGGAATAAAACACAGGATGGAAGCGGGGGCAACATGTGGTTGACTTAGGTGTTGAGCAGGAGTAATTTTGGCCGTCCGGAGCGGGCTTAGCTCAGTTGGTAGAGCATCAGCTTCCCAAGCTGAGGGTCGCGAGTTCGAGCCTCGTAGCCCGCTCCATTTCTTATCTAAACCCGCCGTTTTTCATTTTCCCGCCGGCGGGAATTTTTCATTATAATCAGAAACATTTTCCTAACGCTGATTTAACCATGGTGGTGGTGAAGCGTGAAAAAACTTCAGGCAAAACTCAGCAGGAGGTTTTCAATTAACTCGGGACTCTCAGGATGATCCTCCATGGAGTCTTTCATGTTGCGGAACCAGGTGCGTTGCCTTTTGGCATATTGCCGGGTCACCAGAATGACTGCGGGGATCAGATCTTTTTGAGGCAGATCACCCGACAAAAACTGCACAATTTCCCGATAACCAATGCTGCGCAGCCCAGGGCCATTGGGGTCATGATTTTTCATGGCTGATTCGGTTTCCTCAATCCAGCCCTGTTTTAACATCAGCTCCGTGCGCAGGGCAATGCGGCGGTCCAAATCTGCAACCGAACGCTTGAGGACAAAGGCGGGAAACTTAAGACCAAGACTGGGATTGGGCTTTTGGGCAGCCGTCAGGGAAGTCATGGTGCGCCCTGAAATAAGAAAAATTTCCATGGCCCGCTGGCTGCGGTAAATATCATTGGGATGAATGCGCTGAAAGGAATCAGGATCACTTTGCAGGAGTTTTTCCCGCAGGATTTTTTCATCCCAGGAAGCAACTTCAGCTCTGGCAGAATCAAGTTTTTCAGGGGAGTTGCCGGGGATTTCCATGAAGCCGTCGCGCAGGGCCGTCAGGTACATGCCCGCTCCTCCAGCGAGAACAGGAATGCCCTGGCGTTGCTTGATTTCCTTAAAAACTAATTCGAAATCTGAACGAAAACGGACGGCGTCATATTTTTCGTCGGGAGAAACAAAATCCACAAGGTGATGCGGGCAGATGGCCTGTTCCTCAGCCGTGGGTTGAGCCGTGCCAATGCGCAAACCATGATAGATTTGCCGGCTGTCCAGACTGATCACTTCAATGGGTAATTGTGAGGCCAGAGCCGTCACCAGGGCTGTTTTTCCCGAAGCGGTAGGGCCTACAATGGCCGGGCAGCTCAAACCGGAAAAGCCCATGCCGGCGGCCATCACTTATTTCCTTCCGAATTTCTTTTCCAGCTCATCGAGGGTGAACTGGATCAGGGTCGGGCGTCCGTGGGGACAGGACAAAGGTGTGTCGGTGGCGAAAAGTTGATCCACCAGATTTTGCATTTCAGGAAGGGTCAGTGGTTCTCCGGCCCGCACTGCGGCGTGGCAGGCATAACTGGCCAGCAGATCGACTTTGTTTTCCTGACTGGGTTTATCATCCCACGCTAAATCATCCAGAATATCCAGAAGCAACCGGCCTTCGTTCCAGTTTTTCAGGCTGGCGGGAATTCCCTGCACCAGAATACTCTGCCCCCCAAAGGGTTCAATGGTGAAGCCCATGGCCAGCATCTGATCGGCATGGGTCTGCCAGGCCAGGATTTGCCCGGGTGTGAGCTCCAGGTGAGCGGGAAAGAGCAACTGCTGAGTGGGCACGCCGCCAATGGATCCATCTTTTTCCAGGGCTTTCTGGGCCTCGTTGTAGAGAATTCGTTCGTGGCTGTTGTGCTGATCAATGAGCACCAGCCCACCGCGAATCTGGGTCACGATGTAGGTGCGGTGCAGTTGCCAGAACGGGGCAGAATGCAGAGGCGGATCCTGGCGGGACATGGCGCCACTGTTGAGATAATCATCGTCATTGATGGTATTGTCGGGCATGGGCGAACGGGTGGCCGAAGCCGTGAACAACTCTCCCTGCCCGGTGGGCACCCCTTTGTGTTCGAAGCCGGCACTACCCCCCCGCTGAAATTCTTTGCGAAGGTAATCATCCTGGGCCTGGGCTAGCGTGCCCGTGGCCTGGGTGTCAGTGCCGCCTCCGTGGGTAGAGCCGTTCCAGGGCCGCATCTCTCCCGCGCTGCGCAGACTCAGCCCTTCCTGAAGGGAGTTTTTCAACATGCCAAATATTTCCCGTTCCAAAAGAAGCCGCACTTCTGTTTTGGCCGGGTGCACATTAACATCCACTTCCCCCTGGGGAATTTGCAGAAAGGCAATAATCACCGGGTGCTTGCCTGCCGGAATGACTTCGCGATAGGCCTGAACAATGGCCTGACTCAGTGCCCGGTTCTCCACCGGACGTCTGTTGATAAAGATGAACTGTTGCTCGCGGTTGCCCCTGGTCCATGTGGGGCGGGAAGCCAGACCACCAATGCTGAACCCCCCTTTTTGCATTTCAAAACGGGACAGATGATCCAAAACTGAGCTGCCGAGAAGATCTTTGGCGCGGTCTGTCAAAGATGCTGCGGGCCGCAAATCCATGGCCACGGTGTCATCGGCCTTGACCAGCCAGCGCACTTCCTGATGAGCCAGGGCCAATTGGGTCATCAGCTTCATGATGGACCTTTTTTCAGCCTGGGCGGTTTTCATGAATTTGCGCCGGGCCGGAGTATTATAAAAAAGGTCTTTGACGGTGATGGTGGTGCCAACATTGCGCGGGGCGGGTTCCCGACGGGTGATTTCACTGCCTGAAACTTCAATCAGGCCGCCGGTGTCTTCTTCCGC
Organism: Candidatus Krumholzibacteriia bacterium; assembly: GCA_029935695.1. Classification (GTDB taxonomy): domain Bacteria; phylum Krumholzibacteriota; class Krumholzibacteriia; order LZORAL124-64-63; family LZORAL124-64-63; genus LZORAL124-64-63. Next base: position 6,976 of record JAOZJV010000035.1, read on the forward strand.
CACCCGGCTGATACACTTGACCATGGCCACGGAGGAAATGCTGGCCAGAGCCTCTCCCCGGAAGCCGAAGCTGCCAACGCGCATGATATCCGCAGCAGTGGCAATTTTGCTGGTGGCGTGACGCTCAAAAGCCAGAGGCAATTGCTGGAAAGGGATGCCGTGACCATTATCATCGATGGTCAAACTGGTCAGACCACCCTCCTGAAGGGTGATGCTGATCTTGGTTGCTCCTGCATCAAGGGCATTTTCCACCAGTTCTTTGACGATGCTGGAAGGCCGTTCGACCACTTCACCAGCGGCGATGCGATCAATGGTGGCGCCGTCGAGGACGCGGATGCGGTGGGGTGCGTTGATGTTGGCCATGCTGCCCTTCATGGAAATTCCTGTGTCGGTTGTAAGTTCTCTCGGTTGCTTATACGCCTGCAAGTTAAATCAGGGTGCGCGGTGACGTCAACCGGGTTCCGGTCCAACAGGCATTTAGAGGGGTAAAAAGTGGGGATAACACCGGGAAGAATCAGCGTCAGGCCTTTTCAGGGGAAATTCTAGCTGATGGCCTGCAAAACAGCATCAATCAGTTCTTCGGCGGTTTTGCCGGTGCCTGGAAAAACTCTGCTGCCTGTTTGAACCAGCAAATCATCCTGACCGGCTGCAATTTTCAAAATACCCGTGACTCGTTTTTGCAGCATGGGCAACGATTGAATGTCTTCAGGAACCAGGATCAAAATGGTGCCATCGGGCAAACATCCAGCTTGGTCACTTGTGCGCAGTTTCGCCGTCAATTCACCCACAAGATGAGTCATATCAGGCACCGGCCCGGTCGATGGCGTGACCCTGAAGGCCACCACTCCGACCATGGTGTGGTAACGCTTGCAACGGTCAATTTCAACCGATAGTGCCTTTTGTATCTCCAGGACACTCTGGGGTACGCGGGGGATGCTTCTGGAAGCAGGTTTGGGTGTGGGTGCCGCAGGGGCAACAGGTACAGGCTTGGGAACAGGAACGCTCATCCGCGCATGGAAAACAGGCAGAAGGCGACGGGCAAAAAGGGCATCAAATTCGGTAAAAGAAGCCCCATCCAAAGGATGCAGGCGCTTCTTGTTAATCAGGACCAGGCCGGGGAATGCTTTGCCGGCTTGAAGCGGCACCACCAGAAGACTTTGAGAAGCCAGGGTGGCACCGGGGGCCCGGTCAGCGTTGAGAATTGTCGAATTCCAGCCTCGGTCGCCTGCCTGAGTTAACAACCGGACCGCTTCGGTGCGCAAATCGGGTCCCAACGGACTATCAAGACATCCGGCCAGATCATTTTCATTTTGCAGAATGCAGGCCTGTTGGGCCCCAGTCAGCCGGCAGGCAGCGGCTGTGGCCCTCTGGCTGAGGGTTTTAATATCCCCGGGGTCAAGGGTCGACAGTTCGGTCAGGGTGCTGGCCAGGGTCGTCAGACGGTCCAGTTGATCATTGGTGGCGGCCTTATCCATAAATGAGGACAGATGACGGTTCACCAGATAAATGATTTCAGCACTCATGGTGTGAAAATGATGAGCCCGGGAGGCGGTGTTGAATCCCACAGTCATCATGGCCTTGGTGGGACCTCGGCCAATGGGTAAATGGAAGATGGTTTGATCGTCTTGATCGGCCAATGAATTATCGGTGTTGGGGCGAAGGACCAAGGGACTGCCCGAAGCCAGAACAGCGTCCTTTTCCGGTGCAGGTGGCGATTCATAGTGAACATCGTCATTCTGGGCTACTAAGAGGTCACCATCGGCGGTGAGAATGCTAAGGCTCAGAAAGTCGGCGCCGGTAATTCCAGACAGATTTTCAGTCCAGTCGCACAGGGTGCTGCTGATGGGGTCCGGCATCAGACTGGTGTTGGTTAGTTCTTCCTCCATTTTACGAAAAACTTCACCGTCTTTGACCATTTGCAATCGCAGGAAGCGGTTCAGGATGAGGCCGAATCGCTGGGTCAGATTTTCCACCACGGCCATGGCGTCGGGCTTGAGATCCTTGTCCCCTGCGGTAGCCGATAAATTGATCACACCGAGCAGTTTTCCCTGCCAGTGGATAGGCGCGCAGATGGCTGTCTGCAGATTGGAGCGGTCCCGATGGGAACTCGGGCTGCGGTTGCCTTTGATCAATTCGGGATTGCCGCTGGCAGCAACCTTGCCGGATATTCCTTCACCCAGCCGAACCCTGGTGCGATGCAAAGTGTTCTGGCTCAGTCCGTTGGCAAAAGCCACGTACAGTTCCTGGGTAGCATCGTCAAAGAGCATGATGGACCCGCTGCCGGCTCCTGTGGCCTTGGTGGCCAATTTTAAAAGCCAGCGCAACAGGGCTTCACGGTCCAGGGCTTCTTCGATACGGCCCAGGGTTTCGTGAATCGCAGTGGTTTCGGTTTCCAGAAAATCAAAATTATTGCGAGTGGATGCCTGCCGAGGCGGAGCGGCGGCGGTCAGAGCATGATCAACCAGCAGGTTGGCAAAATTATTGGCCGAAACCGGGGTCAGTTCATACTTCATGGCATCTTCAATGATCGCTTCAACAGCATCGTTCAGCGGAGGATGAATCAGAAAACGAGCGCTGCCAAGGGGAACAGTGGCTAAATCGCGAAAAACGGCCAGCCCCATGATCTCAGCCAGGCCTGCGCCAACAGAGGTTCCGTCAGGATCAACCAGACCGATGACGCGGGCATCGCGCCGGGCGCGCAGCTTGGCCAGGAGAGAGAGTTCTTCCTCTCCCGGTGTGACCATAACGACAGTCCATTTGATTTCCCCTGACATCTTTCCTCCAGACCTGTATCACCCTGAAGCCACAGAACGACAATCTCTCGTCATTTTCGGCTTTTGCCAAGGGTGGCTTGAGCAGGAGTTCACTTTTCCAATTGTTTTTTAATTTTGGCCAACCACATAAAAGCGTCCATGGGACTGATTTTTTCGAGATCCAGATCATTGAGAGCATCGAGGGCATCGCGTTGGGATTCTCGAAAAAGGCTCAGTTGGCCAGCGTCTGGAATGGTCGGCTGGGCTGTGGGATGACTACTGACTGGACGCATGGACGGCAGATCCCTTTGGTCAGAACTGGACAGGCAGGACAGGATTTCCTGGGCTCGGCTGAGAACATTTTCTGGTAATCCAGCCAGTCGCGCCACGTGAATACCATAACTTTTATCGCTTCGGCCAGGTTTCACAGAATGCAGGAAAATGATCTTTCCCTCCCATTCTTTCACTTCCAGTCGCAAATTAACCAATCCTTGAAGGTCATTTTCCAGCTCGGTCAGCTGGTGGTAGTGCGTGGCAAAAATGGACCGGGGTCGCGGGCCTTCGGGGTTATTCAGGAACTCGGTGATGGCCCAGGCCAGGCTCAGACCATCATAGGTGCTGGTGCCGCGGCCGATCTCATCGAGAATGACCAGACTGCGGCGGCTCATCTGGTGAAGAATGTTGGCTGTCTCGCTCATTTCCATGTAAAACGTTGATTCCCCCCGAGCGAGATTATCGCTGGCCCCCACCCTGGTGAAAATTCGGTCCGTGATGCCGATGTGGGCGCTCTCGGCGGGTACAAAGCTGCCGGCCTGGGCCAGCAGGGTTATCAGGGCCACCTGCCTCAGGTAAGTGCTCTTGCCTCCCATGTTGGGACCTGTCAGCACCAGCACCTGATTATCAGCGCCATCAGCCAGGGTATCGTTGCCAATGAAATCGTGCTCCAGCAATTGTTCCACCACCGGGTGCCGTCCACCCTGAATGTTCAGAACCAGACCATCATCGCAAACGGGCCTGCAGTACTGATTTTTTTCAGCAGTTTCAGCAAAAGCCAGCATAAGATCCACCCGTGCCACCTTCAGGCAGGCCGCGTGAATGTTGGCCAGATGACTAGTCACCAGGGTGAGCATTTCCTGGAATATTTCCGTCTCCAGCCGGTCAGCTTTTTCTTCAGCTTCCAGGATGGTGGTTTCCGCCTGCTTCAACTCTTCTGTGTGGAAACGGCAGGCATTGACCAGAGTTTGTTTTTGCTGGTAGTGCTCAGGAACCTTGTCCAGATGCTTTTTGGTCACCTCGAAGTAGTAACCAAAGACACGGTTGAAGCCTACTTTGAGGGTGCTGATACCCGTTTGTTCGCGTTCCTGAAGTTGCAATCCGGCCAGGAAACCCTTGCTGTCCTGGGCGATGGTTCGGCATTGATCCAGATCAGCATTCACCCCGGTGGCAATGAACCCGGGTTTGCGCGTGGTGGCAGGGGCATCCTCAGCAATGCGTTGTTGGATGATGGTGGCCAGTTCATGAAAGCTGTCCACCGATTCGAGCCAGCTGGCAATGGGGTGTTTCTGATGCCCATTGGAGGGAGCCAGCACCTGCAGCGCATGCAAAGCAGCCAGACTGTCCCCTACATGCTTCAACCCCAAAGGCCCGATACGACCAGAGGCTGCCCTGGCAGACAACCGTTCAAGGTCACCCACACTTCGCAACACGACTCGCAGATCTTCGCGCCATGGACGGTCACTCAGGGCCGAATCAATCCCCGAATGCCAGAGGGCGATTTGATCCAGATCTGTCAGGGCTTCGGCCAGTCGCAATTCAAGCAAACGGCGGCCCATGGCCGTCAGAGTATTGTCAATGTGATGGATGAGGGTGCCTTCGCCCGTCTCACCCCGGAATGTTCTGAAAATCTCCAGATTGCGCAGGGTCTCTTCATCCAAAATAAGGCGATCAGCCCTGCTGCTGAACCGGAGGGTTGTCACCTGTTCTGGTTTTTTAAGGATGAGGCTGCCAAGATAACGCAGCACCGATCCGGCGGCGATGGCTGCCGGTGTGCGCGTCTCATCCTCCAGGCCAAAAGCCGTCAAATTGGCCACTTCGAAGTGATCCAGCAAAGTCTGCCGGGCAAATGCCGGATGAAACCAGGCGTCGTTCACCGGGTTGATCACCATTTGAGGCATGGCCGCCTGCCATTGCTTCAGGGTGGACGGTTCGGTGCTTTCACGCACGATGACCTCGCGCACGGCGTGGCGTTGGCACAGACTCTCAAGGGTGGCTTGTTCCTGACCGCAACGGAATTCCCCGGTGGACGCATCCAGCAGCGCCCAGCCGTCCATCTGGTTGGAGCCAGGAGCCCACGCCAAACAGAAATGACCGGTGGGGCTGTCCACAAGTTCGGGTGCAGTGGCTGTTCCCGGGCTGATGACCTCCACCACGGCCCGTTTGACCAGGCCCTGGGCCTTGGCTGGATCTTCCACCTGTTCGCAGATGGCAACAGTGATACCGGCGCGCAAAAGGCGTGTCAGATAAGTGTCGATGGCGTGATGAGGAACTCCAGCCAAAGGAACAGGATGTTCGCTTTTGGCGTCACGACTGGTCAGAGTGACACCGGCGACTTTGGACAGGGTTTGCGCATCTTCAAAAAAGGTCTCGAAAAAATCACCCATGCGGAAAAGCAACAACGAACCAGGATGCTGGCTCTTGATTTCCAGGTATTGCGCGAGCATGGGCGTCAGCCGGGGGCCGGATGCTTTGGAGTCTTTTTTCTGAGGTTTGTTTTTACCGGCTGGACTCATCTTCAATCTCTATCAGCGGCCATTGCCGGCAGGAGTGCCTGTTTCGACCACGATGACATCCATGCCCAGTTTCTTTTTCTGGCGCTGGGCCTCGCTGCGGGCCAGGGCGGGGTTGACGAAAGATCCAAACCGCAATTTGTAGAGAAATTGACCCATGGAATCGCGCACTTCGGTGATTTCGAGATCGGGAATTATTTCTATGTGAGAACGTTTAAATTCAAGAGCCAGGCCCCGATCACTGAATGCTCCCAATTGCAGGGCATACCGGCCGCTGCTGGTTTCAGGAGCTGTGACCACGGAGTCAGGTTCGGCTTGCTTGACTGAAGCGATGCGGGCCGAATTTTCATCATCATCTTTTTGCAGAACGCGGCCAATTCCCACCAGAGCCAGACAGCCAGCCGATTCCTGCTGCAATTCTTCAAGCAGGCGCGCAGCTGCTCTGTCCTGGCCGTTGGCGA
>JAOZJV010000036.1:0-9171 GCA_029935695.1 Candidatus Krumholzibacteriia bacterium
CAAGAAAAAGGTCGCCAAGAAAAAAGTAGCCAAGAAAAAGGTCGCTAAAAAAGTTGCAAAGAAAAAAGTGGCTAAGAAAGCCGTGAAGAAAGTTGCTAAAAAAGTTGCTAAGAAAAAAGTGACTAAGAAAGCAGCCAAGAAGAAAAAGTAGAGGTGCTCGGCCTGGGGATTGACCCGGGCAGTCACAAAAAGAAAACCGCTGGAGAAATCTCCGGCGGTTTTCTTTGTCTGGTTCTTTCTAACAGGCTGAGATTAGTTATCCATCTCCGCCAGCTGTGCCTGGTGGGCGGCACGCACTTCTTCAGGCACAACATCCAGGTACCAGGTGAGCCCCAGAGAGAATGTGGTGTATTTCACGAAGTTGGAGTAGCCCAGCTCATCCACCTGAAATGCAAACGATGTCAGGTCAACCTGACCCGTGAGATCGACATTACCAAAGAGCTTGGCTGTGAGGCCCAAATTGCCTTCCAGGTAGAGGGCAGTCTGGTCTTCAAGGTAGGTGTACCGGTTAATCAGACCACCAAGGCCGAAACCCAGTTTGGGAGTGATACCCCAGAAAGTGGCTGGTCTGGCATCATATCCCAGGTGCACGCCACCTTTGATCAGGCTGTAACCGTCATCTTCATCCACTTGAACACGGGATTTTTGATCGGGTAAATCCGTGTCAGGGGTGTAAAGCATCGTTGTGACGACTTTACCGGTGGCGTAAGTGCCGGCCAGGTCCAGATGGAAATCCTCGTTGGCGTAAATGCCCACACGCAATCCGTAGGCAGGGCCACTTTCAATATCCTTATGAGCAGCATCGTAATGGTCAATGTCCCGGCTTTCCGCCAGCACTTCACCATCGAAGCCAATAATGTCACCAGCTCCATCAGCCTGCACCGTGCGCTCGCCAAGTTCCTGGTTTTCCAGATATGTGCCACCGGAGAAGTAACCATAAAAGGGAGTCAGGGTGTAGGTTTTAACCATGTAGTCGGAATATTCGAGAATTTCCTCGACTTCTTCCTCAATATTTGGCGTTTCTGTGTCTGTTTCGGAGGGTGTTTCCGTCGCGGCAGGGGGTTCCTGCGCGAAAAGGACTCCTGCAGACAGGAAAAATGCCATGGCCAGAGCCAACACTGTGGGAACCAAAATGAACTTGCCAGTCTTCATCAATTCACCTCTGCCAACCCATGAACGCATAAAAAGGCGGCCAAAAGGCTGACGATTGGGATTTCGGTGGGGTTGCAACGGTCCCTGGCGGGGATTGCCGGAGCTAACTAACTCACAGCAAGGTCATCCACCGCCCGATCCGGAACACGAATAACGGTAATGGTCGTGGGGTTTTCTGTCCAGAACTTTCCCTTGCCCGGCCACCTTGTTTGGGCTGGTTGACATGCCCTTGTCGTGCTATTACCATTGAAATTCGTCGAAAAAACCGGCTCTGGGGTGGGGAATATCCCGCACCGGGTGACCGACATATAATTCGGCCTTCAGGTTTGGACCAGGAATGCAGTCTCACTGCGGCCTTTTGGCAGCCTGAAAGTCGGATCGACTCAAGACCAGCGCACGCGGGAGGATGATCGTTGAAAACCTATTCCATGGACAAAATTCGCAACATCGCCTTAGTGGGGCCCCACGGAGTTGGCAAGACCAGTCTTGCTGACGCTATGCTCTTTGTAACCGGAAAAGTGGGGCGTCGGGGGAATGTTGATGATGGCAGCTCAATATTCGATAACTCGGAAGAGGAAATCGAAAAGAAGCAAACCATCTCCGCCAGCATGGCCTGGACAGAGTGGACGGACAACAAGATCAACATCATCGACACTCCGGGTGTGGATGATTTCCGCGGAGACGTGTACGCGGCCAGCCGTGTGGTTGAAGGCTTGGTGTTTGTGGTCAAGGCTGATGGTGGCTTCGAAGTCGCTTCAGAGAATCTCTGGAACATGTTGCGTGAGACTCACCTCTCAACCTTTATCGTCGTTAACCGCATGGGCAAGGAGCAAGCCGATTGGCGCGATACGCTGAACGGGCTCAAAGACCGTGTCAACGGCGCAGCACCTCTGCAGTTGCCTATTGGTGTGGGTGAGACTTTTGAAGGTGTCATCAATTTGATCACCATGAAGGCTTATAAATTTGATGGTCAATCGGTGGAAATTCCCATCCCCGATGATATGGCCGATGCTGTTGAAGAAGCACATGAGATGCTGATGGACGCCGCGGCCAACGCCGATGACGACCTGACGGAGAAATTCCTGGAAGATGAAACCCTGAGTGATGAAGATCTTATCCTCGGGTTGAAAAAAGGCACCCTTGAGGGAACGGTTTATCCCATTCTCTTCACTGATGCTGTCAGTGAGACAGGTGTGACTTCGCTTCTGGCCTCCATTGTGAATCTCTTCCCCAGCTCTTTCAGCCGCACACGCAGTGAAATGACCGGTGTGATTCCCGGCACGGACGATGAAGCATCGTTCAGGCCCAACGCCGATGGCCCCACCGTGGCTTTCGCCTTCAAGCGCCAGTACGAAGCCCAGGGCGGAGACGTGACCTGGCTGCGTGTTTTCAGTGGCAGCATGAAAAGCGGGTCCAACTTCAAATGCAGTGATGGCCGCAGCTCTGAACGCATGGGCCAGCTGAGCGTGACCATGGGTAAGACTAAAGAGAAAATTGAAGTAGCCATGGCCGGCGATATTGTTTTGGCGGCCAAATTGAAGAACACCCAAATCGGCAATACATTGACCGATGGTGTGGAATTTGCCTTTGAGCCCATCAAGTACCGGGTTCCCACCAGCGCCGATGCCATCAACCCTGTTACCAGCGGGGAAGAAGACAAAATGGCTGCCGGTCTGAACAAGATCCACGAAGAAGATCCAACCTTCTCGTTGATTCATCAGCCGCACTTGGGCCAGACTCTTTTGGCCACCCAGGGCGACATCCACACCAACACCATCCTGGAGAAGCTGAAGAAGCTGACCGGGGTTGTGGTGGAGCGCCGCCGTCCCCGCATCAACTTCAAGGAAACCATTCGCGGCACTGCTGAAAAGCAGGGACGCCACAAGAAGCAGAGTGGTGGACGCGGACAGTTCGGTGATGTGCACTTGCGCATGGAACCTATGCCCCGTGGTGAAGGAATCGAATTTGCCGACGAAATCGTCGGTGGTGTGGTTCCCGGCAAGTTCATTCCCGCTGTGGAAAAAGGCTGCCGCGAAACCCTGCTCACTGGTCTGATTGCCGGCTACGAAATGGTCGACGTCAAATGCGCCCTGTTCTTCGGGTCGTACCACAACGTGGATTCCAGTGAAGCCGCCTTCAAGATGGCCGCCGCCAAGGCCCTCAAGGGTTGTGTCAATGAAGAGGCCGCAAAATTGCGTCCCGTCATCCTTGAGCCGGTCATGTCGGTGCGTATTGTTGTGCCCCAGGACTACATGGGTGCTGTGATGGGCGATGTTTCCACCCGCCGCGGTGCCATCCAGGGCAGTGATTCCGATGGACCTTACCAGGTGGTAACAGCGAACATTCCAGAAGATGAACTGTACCAGTACGCCACTGCCTTGCGGTCCTTCACTCAGGGCACCGGCACCTTCACCATGGAATTCTCCCACTACTCGGAAGTTCCTGGCGATGTGCAGAAGCGTCTGATTGCCGACCACTTGAAGGAACAAGTCGTTGAAGACTAAAATATTCAGGAAATTGTTCCGGAAATAGAGGAGATCATGGCAGGACACTCAAAATGGGCGAATATCAAACACCGTAAAGGCGCACAGGATGCCAAACGGGCCAAAGTATTCACCAGGCTGATCAGGGAAATCACCGTGGCGGCGCGCCAGGGTGGCGCTGACACCGAATCAAACCCTCGTTTGCGCTCGGCAGTCATCACCGCCCGTGGTTCGAACATGCCCAACGATACCATCGAGAAAGCGATCAAACGCGGCACCGGTGATCTCGACGGCATGATTATCGAGGAAATCTCCTACGAGGGCTACGGCCCTGGTGGGGTGGCCATCCTCGTGGAGTGCCAAACGGACAACAAGAACCGCACCATCGCAGAGGTCCGCCATTGCTTCGGCAAATTCGGCGGCAACCTCGGCAGCAATGGTTGCGTGACCTTCATTTTCGACCGTAAAGGCATGATTATGCTCGACGGCGAGCGCTGTGATCTGGAAACAGTCATGGACGCGGCCATCGATGCGGGGGCCGAAGACGTTGAAGAAGAAGGCGGCATGATTTCCGTGACTACAGCTATGGAGGACCTGCACTCCGTCAGCAAATCTTTGGCCGAGGCCGATTTGCCGGTGACCTCAACAGAACTGGCTCAAATTCCCAACACCTTGACCAAGGTGGAGGAAAAGGATGCCACAACTCTGATGAAGCTGATCACCCACATGGATGATTTGGATGATGTCTCTCAGGTTTCGGCCAACTTTGACATCGATGATGAGTTGATGGCTCAGATCGAAGAAAGTCTGTAGCTTTTTCGGGTCATCAGTATTACAGTCCAATCATTGGTTAGATCAAAAACAGTGCCCCCCGGGGGGTGCTGTTTTTGATCATCGGGCATAATGTTTCCGCCCTTCATGGGATGCGGTTTTGAAATGTGAGGTTTGATTCATGATCGTGCTGGGAGTTGATCCAGGAAGCCACGCCACCGGTTTCGGTGTCATCAGCACCAGCCCGGTTGTTCGCCTGCTTGAAGGCGGCGTGATCCGCACCAGCAGCAAAGCCCCTCTTGCCGAACGACTCCACACCATTCACAATGCCCTGACCGAAGTGTTCAGCCGCCATGCCATCGAGGCCATGGCTGTGGAAGATCTTTTCAATGCCAAAAATGCCCGCAGCTCCTTGATCCTCGGTCACGCCCGGGGAGTAATCCTGCTGACCGGAGCGGAGGCCGGGCTGGAAGTGGCATCCTACGCCCCTCGTGAAATCAAAATGGCTATGACAGGCAACGGCAGCGCCACCAAGGAGCAGGTTCGTTTCATGATTATGCGCATTCTGGGCCTGAAAAAAGAACCGGCCATGGACATGAGCGACGCCCTGGCCGTGGCTCTGACTTACAAAAACCGGAGGATACGATGATTGCTTTTCTGGATGGGATCCTGGCAGCAGGGGGCACCGAGGCTGTGGTCACCATTGGTGGCGGCATTGGCCTGGATGTGCAGCTTTCTGCCCGGAGCGCCGACCGGTTGCCTCCGGTGGGGCAAGCCGTCAAGCTGTGGACTCATCTTGCGGTGCGGGAAGACAATTGGTCGCTCTATGGTTTTATCGATGCCGAAGAACGGGCCATGTTCCGGTTGCTGATATCGGTGTCGGGAGTGGGGCCGAAGGTGGCCATGGGTATGCTGTCCAAAGCTTCCGGTGATGAGATTGCCCAGGCTTTGCGGCTTGGGGACGAGAAGGCCCTGGTGCGGCTGCCGGGTATCGGCAAGAAAAGCGCCGCCAGGTTGATCGTGGAACTGGGGCAGAGGATTCCGGATTCGGCTCTTGGTGGTACTGAGATAGCCGGTGGTGCTTCTGCGGTGCCGGGTGGTCTTGGGGCAGCTTTGGACGTGCTGCAGGCTATGGGGCTGCCTCCTGTTGCAGCTGAGCAGGCCTTGATGAAGGCCAGGCAAAGTGATCCCGAAGTGGTCGATGATTTGGAGTTGTGGGTGCGGACGGCTTTGCGGGGGATTTGAGGATTTTCAATTCATGTCCCGCTCCATGTGGGAATAACAAGCCGGGAGTTGTCAGTGGTCTGCTTGGGGTTTTCCTGCGGGCAGTGGAAACAATTATTCGGCAACGCAGTTCGGGTGCCCCTGCCGAGGTCTTGAGTTCGAGTTTCGTAATCTGCTCCATGCTTCACAAACCATATTCTTTTCCTTACTCTTTTTTGGGAGAAAACCAGATGATCAACCGGAATCTCAGCAAGCTGTTTCTGCTCACCCTTACCAGCCTCGCTATCTTTGCCGGCTGCAGTGATGACGGCCCCACAGGCCCCACCATTATCGCCAATTCCGTGGTCATCACCGCCAACCCTGGTGGGGTTGATTTTCCATGGCGCCTCAACCTGCCGGACGGTGGTTATGTTATTGGTGCAGGAGATTCAACCTTCATTGAAATGTCTTCAGGGGATTATGAAATTCAGTGGCGAATCAAGCCCGGTTATATCAATGTGCCTGCGGATGAAACCAAAAATCTGACAAGCGGAAATTCCATTTCGTTCAGCGGGGCTTACGACAATGATCTTCAACGAGCATTGACCCCCGATATACTGATGAATAACTTTAAATTGGTTTATGAGGGCATGGCCCCTGCCGCCTATGCGTCACTTTTGAGTGCGGACCATCGTACCATGCTACTTCCGGAGACCGTTGGTGATTGGGCTCAAAGCGAAAACCCACTACCGGTAAATTTTTTCGACTATGCCCAGACTGTTGTCATTCATGAAAATATTTTTGGTTGGTTGTGCGGGCTCAATTCTCAAGGCCTGCCTGTTCCTCTTGTCGAATCCATCGGTATCAGTGTTCTGGACAAACAGAATGTCTGGAACCCGGCTGACCCCGATGATGAATACTTTGGCGGTCGCGATGCTTATTTTGCCCCGTATAATGTTCTGATGCATTTCAACAAACCTGATGGTAGCCGGTTTGAAGTAGATCAGAGAATAGACTTTTATGTGGAACAGGACAATGGTGGTTTATGCTCAAGGACCTTGATTACTTCCGGATTGAGTTTGAACAGGAGGGGAATAAGTCTGCCACGACCCTGGTTGGTCATTACAAGGGTGGGCGCAGGGACCAGAATTCACGGTCCGGGTCTTGAGTTCATTTATTCAGCAGCCCCGCATGCAATTTGCGGGGCTGCCAAATCAAGTCTAGTCGTTGGATTCCATTCAATTCCATGCTATGATTTCCCCGATATCCCAGAAAATGCAGAGGCTTTATTCTGGCAACATTACCCAGCCGCGTAACGTATCCTTTTTTTACCGCAGACCTTCTCAACAAAAAGGACCGCCATGACCAACCTGGACCGCCGCGATTTCATCAAAACTACGGCCCTGATCAGCACCGGAGTGGTTCTTGCCGATCTCTCAAGTCTTGCCAACAAGGTGCTTGCCTCGGAGCCACTGCCGGCTATGTCCATCACTCGCTGGGATGCAGAAGCTCTTGCTGAGGCCGACCTCAGTGTCGTGGCCACCCGCCTGACCGAAGAGACGATCCGCGCCCTTGGTGGAATGAAGCGGTTCGTATCCAAAGGGGACGTGGTTTGGGTCAAACCCAACATCGGCTGGAATCGCCGGCCCGAACTGGCGGCCAACACCAACCCTGATGTGGTGGCCACGCTGGTGCGACTGTGCCTGGAGGCTGGCGCCAAGACCGTCAAGGTGGGAGACTCTCCCTGCCATCCGGCCCGGCAGGCGTACCGCAACAGCGGTATCGCCAAAGCGGTGGAAAAAGCGGGGGGCAAGATGGTCTATCTGGATAAAAAACGATTCCTGGATGTGGAACTCGGTGGCGAGCGTTTGAAGACCTGGCCTCTTTATATGGAAGTGACCGAAGCGGATCTGGTCATCAATGTTCCTGTTTTGAAACACCACGGGTTAACCAAAGCCTCCATTGGCATGAAAAACTACATGGGCATCATCGGGGGTAACCGGGGTTCCTGGCACCAGCACATGGCTGTTTGCCTCACCGATATTACCCAGTACATGAAGCCGCGGCTCACTGTTTTGGATTCTGTGCGGGTGTTGCTGGATCACGGTCCCCAGGGAGGCGATCCAAACGATGTTGAAGTGCGCGGAGTTGTGGCCGCCAGCACCGATATTGTGGCGCTGGATGCTTTGGGCGCCACCATGCTGGGGCACGCGGCGGCGGATATCGAAAACATTCCCGCGGCCGAGGCTCGCGGGCTGGGCACAGCAGATTTCCAATCCCTCAAGCCCATAGAAAAGACCTTGTCGTGACAGCAGGGCAGAGTGTGAATAAACGGGCCCGCCGCATTGTCTGGATCAGGCGCTTTGTTCAGACCGTGGCCCTGGTCCTTTTTCTGGTGCTGCTGACGGCCAACCGGCCTGCCAACATTGCCGCTCCCACAGCCCCGGTTTCCTTCTTTTTCGACCTGAACCCCCTGGTCATGATCAGCACCTGGCTGGCCACTCATACTTTTGAGGGCCTGTCACTGCTGGCTGTTCTTACTTTGGTCGTCACCGTGGTTTTCGGCCGCGTGTTTTGCGGGTGGTTCTGCCCCCTGGGAACCCTGAACAACATCATCGGCAGTTTGCGCCAAAGTTTCCGCCGGATAACCCGTCAAAAGGAAGGGTTCAGCCGCTGGCAAAGGGCCAAATATTTTGTTCTCGTTGCCATGCTGGCCATGTCCGCCGCCGGGGCGCAATGGATGGGAGTTCTCGATCCCTTCTCGCTGCTTTATCGCAGCATCGCGCTGACGGTGATGCCCATCCTGGATATCGCCATGAGTGCCACGGCCAATGTGATTTACTTGTCTGATCCGTCCATCGGCGCTTTGCATTTGCGCGATTTGAGTGAACCCATTTATCGCTGGTGGCAAGATTCCATTACAGCTACCGAGGTGCGGGTTTTTTCCGGTTCCGGCCCGGTGTTTCTGATTTTCATTGCCGTTCTGGTGCTCAATTTGGTTCGCAACCGATTCTGGTGCCGCTACATCTGTCCTCTGGGCGCTTTGCTTGGGACTTTTTCGGTGCGTCCTTTTCTGAGGCTGGTCAGTGATCCCGAAGCCTGTAACAACTGTGCCCACTGCACCAAAGCCTGTCCCGCCGCTGCTCAACCGGAACTTCCGGGGCAGTGGTTGGCCACTGAGTGTTTTGGCTGCTGGAACTGTGTTGATACCTGCCAGAACGAGGCCCTCGATTTTAAGTGGACTCTGCCTGTGAGTCGCACTTCCAGCGGAACCATGGACATTGGCCGGCGCAGGGTGTTGACCTCATTGGCCGCCGGCGGTGGTGGCCTGGCCATGATGAGCATGACTCCCCAGACTCAGGGGCTAACCAACAATCCTCAGCTCATCCGTCCGCCGGGTTCCCGCCCGGAACAGGATTTTCTGGATCGTTGCGTGCGCTGCGGTATGTGCATGCAAACCTGCCCGTCCGGTGGCTTGCAACCCACCTGGGGCGAAGCTGGTTTGGAAGGGCTCTGGTCACCCATGCTGTTCTTGAAAAATCCCTGATGATACAAAACCAGT
>JAOZJV010000036.1:9181-12857 GCA_029935695.1 Candidatus Krumholzibacteriia bacterium
GTTCGAGTGTTACGCCTGTGGTCAGGTGTGTCCAACAGAGGCCATCCGGCCCTTGGATTTGGATATTAAGAAGAAAACAAAAATTGGGCTGGCGGTGATTGATACCACCCGCTGTCTGCCTTATGCCTACGGACGCGAGTGCATTGTCTGCGAGGAGCATTGCCCCATCCCGGACAAGGCGATCACTTTCGTGATGAGGGAAGCAGAGCAACGCGACGGCAGTGTGCTGACCCTGAAATTTCCCAGGGTTGACCCCGATCGTTGCATTGGATGTGGCATCTGCGAAACAAAGTGCCCCTTCCAGGATCTAGCAGCCATCCGCGTGGTGAGCGCGGGTGAAGACAGAAACCCCGATAATCAGCCAATGCTAAGTGGCGGTGGTGACTCCTACGGTTACTAGAGAAAGGGAATATCATGAGCAAGAAGAATCCAGAAAAGAAATCGAATCCCGGAATCAGTCGTCGTCAATTCCTTGCTTCCGGTGGAGTGGCGGCTCTTGGCTCTGTGGCCTTGTCCGGTTGTGCTACTGGTGGGGGTGAGGTCAAAACCGAGGCTCCGTCCACACCCAAAATTTCCCGGCACCGCATGCTTGGCCGTACTGGCTTCAAGGTGTCTGACATCAGCATGGGTTGTGGTTCCATTGCCGACCCCAACGTGGTGCGCTATGCCTATGATCATGGTATCAATCTGTTCGATACGGCCGAGACCTACGGCAACGGCGACTCGGAGACTAAAATTGGCACCGCCATGCAGCACATGGATCGGTCCAAAATTTTCATCGTCACCAAATTGGGCATTGATGAAAGTCCTGATGAACAGAATATCATCGAGCGTTTCAACAAGAGCCTTGAGCGCATGAAGACCCCTTACGCAGATGCCCTGATGATGCACGGCATCGCTGATCAGGAGCTGGTTACGTATGAACCATTCCACAGCGCCTGCGCCAAACTCAAAACCGAAGGCAAACTGAAACATGCGGGAATCAGCAGCCATGGTCCCCGGGGCGATGAACCCGATGCCATGGACACCGTCTTGCTCAAAGCGGTTGATGATGGACGCTTCGATATCATGTTGCTGTCCTACGGTTTTGTTAACAAGGACGAGGGTGAACGGGTGCTCTCCGCGTGCAGGGGAAAAAACATCGGCACCACCAACATGAAATCGGCCACCGGTCTTTTGGTAATTCCCGTGCTGGATGTTGATAATCCCAGCGAGATGGTTCAGGGTTGGTTCGATTATCTGGAGGCCGATGGAGCCACACGGGAAGAGGCCATTGAACGCATCAAGGCCCACCTGGAACGACAAAAACCAGAGCATGAAAAAGCCCTGGCCGCGACTCAGCCTTTCATGAAAAAACATGGGATCAAAACCCAGGATGAATTGGATCGGAGGAGTTACCAGTGGGTGTTGAGTAATCCCGATGCTCACACCATCTGCCCATCCATGCCCAACTTTGATCGCCTGGACAAATTCCTGCCCTTAACGGGAACTGAACTGTCCAGCTCCGGGCAGCGTTTCCTGGATGAATACGCCCAGGTTTATCGCTCGCGCAACTGCATCATAGGTTGCACCGATTGCATCAGTGCCTGCGATCAGCAGGTGCCTGTGAGCACCATCCTGCGCTACGCCTATTATTACCGCAAACTGGGTCGTCAAAAACATGCCATGCGCAAATATGCCGCCCTGGCTCAGAACCAGGCCGGGGTGTGTTTGGATTGCAGTGCTCCCTGTGTTGATGCTTGTCCCCATGGTGTTCAGGTGCAGGCCCAGCTCTTTGAAGCCCATGGCCTGCTGACTTTGGTTTAAGGAGTTTGAGGTGTTTTTGAACTCAAAATTGTTGGTTCTGCTTTTGATTTTGGCAGCTGCTTCGGTGGCTGTCGCCCAACCCGAACCAATTCATGTGCCTGTGCCTTCGGGCTGGACAGCCGTTGATGAAGAGTACCGGTATGATCGGGAAAACCTTTGGGAGTACATCAACGGGGCAGCGGAGTTGTTCCTGTCCTACGGGTTCAGCGAGCTGATTGTTCAGGACGTGGAAAAGGGAGACAGCGGTCTCACTCTCAGCGTTTACGATATGGGCTCTGCCCTCGGGGCTTTTGGAATTTTCGAACGTGAGAAGCCTTCAACAGGCAATCAGTTGGATGGAATTGGTGCCGCGGCCATTCTTCAGCCGCCCTACCGGGGGTTGTTTTTGAAGGATCGTTTTTACGTGAAGGTCGATGTGGGTGGTGACGAGGTTTCGGCCGAGTTGCTGAAGCAGGCCATGGGTGAAGTGGCCGCAGGCCTGCCCGGCAGTGATGAACTGCCACCTCAGTTGGCTGTTTTACCCGAAGCCGGACGGCAGCCGGGCACGGTGGCTTTTGCGGGTCGTGATTTTCTGGGCCTTTCCGATTTACGCAATTGCATGCACGCCACGTACCAGCAAACCGGCGGTGTGGAGTACAAACTTTTTGTCATGAAACCAAGTAAAACCTTCCTGAAAAATAGTAATCGCAAGTGGACATTGGAAGATCGTCCTGAAGGCGGGTTGCTGTTGTGGCGGAAAATCCCCTACACGGGGGTTGTGGTTTTGCTCGGCGATCAGGAGCAGCTTTTGGGTGTGGCCGGTTTTGAAGATCGTGAGTCGGCGGTCAATTTGCTTGAATCATTGCAGAAGTGACCTGAACGGCCAGTTTACTTGACCGAAGGATTAAAATGCATTCTGAGAAAACAATGGAAATGATCAATAAACTGGAGCAGTGGTTCACCGAGTGCGAGTCCTGCGTGGTGGCATTTTCCGGAGGAATTGACAGCTCTTTGGTGGCGTTTTTAGCACGTCGATACCTTGGGGCGGAAAATTGCCTGGCTGTGGTGGGCAACTCATCCAGTTTGAAGCAAAGAGATTTCCATGGTGCCCGCGGATTTGCCGAGCGCCACGATATTCCCCTGGAAATTGTGGACACCCTGGAAATGGACGATCCCGACTATCGGGGCAACCCTGAAAACAGGTGTTTTCACTGCAAGTCCGAGTTGTTTACCCAGCTTGAAACAGTTCGCCAGCGCACTGGTTTTCGCCACATTCTGGGTGGTGAGAATTTGGATGATCATTCCGATTACCGTCCGGGTTTGCAGGCTGCTGCCCAATTCAAGGTTCGTGGTCCTCTGGCGGAATGTTCCATCAACAAGAAGCAGCTTCGGAAAATTGCCCGGTACTTTGAACTGGAGTGTTGGGAGAAACCGGCCAGTCCTTGTTTGAGCAGTCGTATTCCTTACTTCAATGAAATCACACAGGAAAAACTTCAACAAATCGAAGCGGGAGAGGATCTGCTTGAGAAATGGGGCTTTCCGGTATCCCGAGTTCGGCATCATACCAGTTATGCCAGGATCGAAGTTCCTGCCGACCAGCTTTCTGATTTGATTCAGCAGGAATCTCAGCTCAGGGAATCTTTCCAGGCCATCGGTTTCAGTCGCATCGAGATTGATCCGGAGGGATTTGTTTCCGGAAAAATGAACAGGGCACTCAAATGAAAACTCACAGCATCGACTTTGAGCGTGAAGACCGGCTTGGGTTTCCTGAGTTTGTTTTTGGTGAAGCCAAGACGGTGGAGCAGCTCACCGAAATTCTGCGGGTTTTCCAGGAACGAGGCTCCAGTTGTCTGGTGACTCGTTTGCAGGAATCCAAAGGTGCAATCCTGGT
>JAOZJV010000976.1 GCA_029935695.1 Candidatus Krumholzibacteriia bacterium
CATGATGGTAGTGTCCACCTTGTTTTGCTCAGGGCGAACCCAGGGCACGTGGGCATAGCTGAAACAGGCCACCCGGTCCGGCTGCAGGCCGATGATTTCCTTCAGAGTGGCGGTGAAGCTGTCGCGGGTCTGGCCGGGCAGCCCATACACGAGATCAACGTTCACGCCTTCGAAACCGGCATCGCGGCAGCCATCGTAGACCCTGATGGTGCGGTCGTGGCTTTGCCGCCGGCCGATGGCAATCTGCACCGACTCCTCAAAATCCTGAACACCCAGGCTGATACGATTGAAGCCCAGCTGTCTGAGAAACCTGGCCTGCTCGGGTGAGCTGATCCGGGGGTCCACTTCAATGGACAGTTCGGCTCCGTCGGTCAGCTGAAAAGCATTCCGGAAGAGGTTCAGCGCCCGCTCGCTCTGGGCTTCATTCAGGTAGTTGGGCGTGCCGCCACCCCAGTGCAGTTGTGAAACCAGACGCCCGGTGCCGATGACATCAGTCACCAGTTTGATTTCTTTTTCCACCAGATCGAGGTACTGGTCCACAGCATCTTTTTCCCGGGTCACCAGCGCGTTGCAACCACAGTAATGACAGTGCCTGGCGCAGAAAGGCAGGTGCAGGTAGATGGCCAGTTCGTCGGCGGGTTTTTGAGCCAGTTCCTGCAGGGCCAGCAGGTATTGGTCATGACCAAATTCCTGCTTCCAGGCCGGCACCGTGGGGTAGCTGGTGTACCTTGGACCAGGCTGGTTGTATTTCTCGACAAATTCGGCGCTGATGGGCAAATCCATGTTGTTCCTACCTTCGGAATCCCTGAACGGTTTCCACCAGAGTTTCCACGGCATTGAGGGGGGCCTGAGGCAAAATGCCGTGGCCCAGATTGAAGACATGACCACGGGCTTCAGTGCCTTTGCGGCAAATTTCCAGGGCCCGGTCTCGTATTTGGTTTTGATCTCCGTAAAGCACCAGTGGATCCAGGTTGCCCTGAAGGCTGAAGTCAGGCAGCTTTTTGATGCCCTC
>JAOZJV010000492.1 GCA_029935695.1 Candidatus Krumholzibacteriia bacterium
CAACCGCAAGGTGCTGGACGGGCTGACCAACGCCGGGGCCATGGACAAACTGCCCGGTCATCGCCGCCAGATTCTGGAGAACATCAGCAAGGCTATTGCCTTCGGGCAGAAAACCGCCCGGGACAGAGCGGGGGGACAGGCCAATCTGTTTGGCGGGACTGCTTCGGCCGAGGTGCTCAAGCCCACCCTGACTGAATGCGATCCTTTCGATCCTCTGGTGCGTCTGAGTAAAGAACGCGCTGCCGTGGGGTTCTTCCTCTCCGGGCATCCCTTCGAAGAGTACCATGAGCTCATTGGTTCTTTGCCCACCGGCACCACCGCCGCAGCCCATCGCAGGCATGAAAAAACCTGGGTTAATCTGGTGGGGGTCATCACATCCCACACCAAGCACCGCGACCGTCACAAACGTGTGTACGCCAGGTGCAATTTTGAAGACAAGACCGGGGTGATGGGGCTGGTTGTCTACAACAAGGCCTACGCCGAAAGTCAGGCCCTGGTGGAGAGCGACAGCATCCTGCTCATTGGTGGACGGGTTCAGGTGCGCAGCGACGAACAGCGCGAAGTGGTGGTGGACCGCATCACCCGCATCGATGAGGTTTTGGGTTGCTGGGTGCAGGATGTGATGCTGGAGATGGATCTGGAAGTTGCCGGCAGCAAAGGCGTGGCTGAACTGGGCAAACTCTTTGATGATTATGGTGATCCCTGTGAGATGCGCCCCCTTGGCGGGGTGGAGGCCCAGCTGGAGGCCGAACAGGCTGAAAATTCCGGGATGGCAGCCGCCCATCATGAAGGCTGTTCCGTGCAAGGCGCCCTGGGTGGAGAAGTGGGAGGAACTCCCTTGAGTATCACCCCTGCTGCACCGGTTACCGAAGCTGCTGATCCGTCCCTGCAGGCACCACCGGAAGAATTTGAGGTTATGGGACAGGACCCTGAACTTTTGCCTGAACCAGTGTTGGCCCGGCCGGTGCCGCTGGTCGTAGAGGTGAAACGCGATGGCCGGACGTGGCTGCTGAAGTCCGGCGGGCGCAATCTGGCCCTGACTTTGGAGAGTTTGCGCCAATTGCGCCAGGTGCCGGGTCTGAGGGGAATGCATTTGCGGACCAGGCTTGCCGCTCCCATTGAGCGCAAACAGAGATTCATGGGCCGGGGTTAGGGCAAACATTTCCCTCCTGAATTCCTTGACACCTGACCTTTCAGGTGCCTAAATCAGCCTTCAAAACAGGACCTCCATGCTGGGGGGCCTCAATTTGGTATTATCTGGCCCCCTTGAGGGACGCCAGCGAGGGTTAGACATATGGACTGGAAGAAAAAAGCACTCTGGCTCGACTTTGAGATGCCCCTTGTGGAACTTCACGAGCAGATCCAGACACTCCAGGATTCGGCTTCGGTGCGGGGCATGGATGTCACCGATGAAGTCAAGGCCCTGCAGGTCAAGGCTGACAAGCTGGGGCGGGAAATATTCAATAAACTGGAGCCCTGGCAGAGGGTTCAATTGGCACGGCATCCACGCCGGCCCACCACCAACGATTACATCCACCACATTTTCAATGATTTTATTGAGCTGCACGGCGACCGCATGTACCGGGACGATGAAGCCATCGTTGCAGGCATGGCGACCCTGGGTGATCGCAAGATCATGCTTCTGGGCCACCAGAAAGGCCGGGACACCAAGAGCAACATCCGGCGCAACTTCGGTATGGCTCATCCCGAAGGGTACCGCAAAGCTTTGCGGCTGATGGATATGGCGGTGCGTTTTGAGCGTCCTATCGTCACATTTATCGACACCCCCGGAGCTTATCCGGGACTGGGCGCTGAAGAGCGGGGACAGGCCGAAGCCATTGCGCGCAACCTGCGGGAAATGGCCGACATGCCCGTGCCCATCATCTGCATCGTCACCGGTGAAGGCGGCAGTGGAGGAGCTCTGGCTCTTGGAGTGGGAGACCGGATCTTCATGCTTCAAAACAGTATTTATTCTGTCATCAGCCCTGAAGGTTGCGCTGCCATTCTCTGGCGCGATGGTGCCAAAAGCAAGGAAGCTGCCAAAGCCATGAAGCTGACCAGCAATGACGCTCTGCGGCTTGGGGTCATTGACAGCATCATTACCGAGCCCACTGGCGGAGCCCATCGGGATCACAAAGCCATTGCTTTGAGTGTAAAAGCTAAAATTCAGGATACTTTGGCCGAACTGGAAAAAGTTCCCGGCAGTCAGTTGCTGGATCAGCGTCTGCAAAAATTCCTGGATATGGGAATTTACGAAGAATCCGGTAAATCCTGACCAGGGGATGCCGGATGGAAAACACCTGATCAAACAACTGCTCATTCATGAAAATGATTTGTTTCTCCCACGGAGGGGTTGACGGCTTGAACGGATTGTTGTATTATCCTTTTGCCAACCTCTTCCAGCATCTGATCTCTTTTCCGGTCTCCCGAGGCGAAATATTCGCTGCCTGGGTGCCGGTTTTGTGCTTCCCCCTCTATAATAGTGTTGTGACCCCTGCCAAACGCATTAGAATGCCTTTGGACGGTTGTTGCATTCGCACCTGAAAGGAAACGGCCCATGCTGGACCCCAAGCTTCTGGAAATTCTGGCCTGTCCCCAATGCCGCCAGGCGGTGGTTCCCGATGAACAGCACCAGTGGTTGTACTGCAATCAATGTTCTGTCCGGTACCGCGTTGAAGGCGATATTCCCATCATGCTGCCCGATGAAGCGGAAAAAGTACCTGGCACTGGTGAAGAGCCAAGCGGAGGGAATTAAACAAGATGTGTCTGTTCACTCACTTTGCAGCCGGAGCCCTCGCGGGTGGTTTGACGGGAAATGTCTGGGTTGGCGCGGCCGCTGGAGTGGCCAGTCATGCCGTTCTGGATGCCATTCCTCATTACGACCATCCCGATTGGCGCCTGGAGCTGGCCGCTGGAGTGTTCAGTCTTATCCTTTTATTGCTGATGCCGTTTGCCACCTGGGCAGCCGTCGTCGGAGGGATATTCGGTATGGTGCCGGATCTGGAGAACCTTTTTCAAAAGCTGGGTAAAATGCGCAGAGATCAATTTATTTTCCCGTCGCACACAGGGTTGATTCCCCATGGCCGCGCCCTTGGGCCACGATCTCTGGTCTGGCAGCTGGCCATCTTTGTTTTTTGTTTCGGTGTTTTGGGGCTTTTGGCTCCTGAAGCAGCCCATGCTGCTCAGGTCACAGATGCGCAGCCGGTCATGGGTGATCCGGTTGTGCGTCTGTTGTCCAGCGACCAAAATCTGACCCGTATCCAC
>JAOZJV010000037.1:0-1912 GCA_029935695.1 Candidatus Krumholzibacteriia bacterium
CGTGGAAGACGACATTGGCCGCGTCAAACTACCCCGCTGGTTGAACGATCGAGTGGGAGGACCGTTGGTATTCGACACCGTGCAGGGCCACGATTTCGCCTCGGATCTTTCGTCCTACAATCTGGTGGTCCATTGCGGCGGATGCACCATGAACCGCCAGGAAATCCAAAGCCGGCTGGGACACTGCCACCAGGCAGGTGTGCCAGCCACCAACTACGGCCTGGCCATCGCCTTCTGTCTGGGCATTCTGGAGCGTGCCATGGCTCCCTTTGAGCAGAAAAGGGTAACGTCGTGACTCTTCTGGTGGGAGAAATTCTGGCCCGCGCCACACGGGGCCGGCCGCTCCTGAAGGACGACCTGGTCCGCCTTTTGGAAATCAGCGACGAAACTGAATACCAGGCGCTCTTTCAAGCTGCCTACGAAGTGAAAAGAGAGCATGTCGGGCCCGTGGTGTATTTCCGCGGCCTGATTGAAATTTCCAATATCTGCCAAAAGGATTGTCTCTACTGCGGCATCCGAAAATCCAACCAAAAGGTTCCGCGCTTCCGTCTCTCAGTGGATGATATTGTGGAAGCCGCCCGCTGGGCCCATACCAACCGATACGGATCTCTGGTGCTCCAGGGTGGCGAAATTCAAGACGACAAACACACCCAATTCATCACCGAAACCCTGCAGCAACTGCACGCCGCCACCGGTGGCGAACTGGCCGTCACCCTTTCACTCGGCGAACAGAGCCGTGATGTGCTGCGCAGGTGGCACCAGGCCGGAGCTCACCGTTACCTGCTGCGTCTGGAAACAAGCCGGCAGGATTTGTACCGCCAGTATCATCCTGAAGATCATCTGTGGGCCCCGCGTCTGCAGTGCCTTGAAGACCTGCGCACCGAAGGCTACCAGGTGGGAACCGGTGTGATGATCGGCCTGCCCGGGCAAACCTGCGAAGATCTGGCTGATGACCTGCTCTACATCCGTGATCTGGATGTGGATATGATTGGCATGGGCCCGTTCATCCCCCACGGCGACACGCCCCTGGCTCACCACCTGCCCACCTACGATAAAGCCGCCCACTTGAATCTCGGACTGAAAATGCTGGCCTGCGCCCGCCTGGTCCTTCCTGATGCCAACATGGCCGCCACCACCGCCCTGCAGGCTCTTTCGGACACGGGTCGGGAGATGGGGCTGATCGCCGGTGCCAACATCGTCATGCCCAACGTCACCGATCCCAAACACCGCCGGGCCTACCAACTGTATGACGGCAAACCCAGCCTGGATGAAAATTCTGAACAAAGCCGGTTGGGGCTGGAAAAACGCATCAGCAGCATCGGGGAAAGCATCGGTTACGGATTGTGGGGAAATTCGCCGCGTTTCGATAAACGGGTCAGCTGAAATCTCCTGCTTTTTGCGGTTCTTCCTGACTGGACCAACCTCCGGACATCCTTTATAGTCCACTCATGATAACCAATCTGGGCCGCACCATCCGGCACTCCACAAATGAACTGCTCATTGCCCTGGGATACGCTTTCGTGCTCCACCGGGAATCGTTCACCCTGTTGCTGCGACGGAAAATCACATCTCCGGTTCTGGTTTCCCAAATCTACTTCACCGGTGTGGAGGCCTTGCCCATTCTGGCGGTTATTTCCCTGGGTATTGGTGCCGCGGTGATCATCCAGGGAGTGTCCCTGCTGCCCCAGTTTGGCCAGGGCGAACTCACCTACAAAATCCTGATTCTGGTGATCACCCGGGAACTGGGCCCTTTGCTGACAGCCCTGATCATCGCCGCGCGCAGCGGCAGCGCCATCACCACTGAACTGGGCAATATGATGGTCGATCACGAAGTGGAAGCCTACGCCGCTGCGGGCATCAACCCCATCTACCATCTGGCCGCGCCCCGGGTCATCGGTGTCACCGTGGCCAT
>JAOZJV010000037.1:1922-12773 GCA_029935695.1 Candidatus Krumholzibacteriia bacterium
ATGGTGTTCCTCAATCTCTATTTCAATCTTTTTGGTTTGCTCGGTTCCTGTTGGATTGCCTCCCTGATTCACGGCATTCCTCTGGTCGACTATCTTGGCAATCTGGTCATGGTGATGACCGCCGGGGATGTTTTGTCATCCCTGTTGAAAAGCTTTGTCTTTGGTATCATCCTGGCCACCGTTTCCACCTACTACGGTTTCAAAGTGGAGCGCGCCATCACCGAGGTTCCTCAAAAAACCATCCAATCGCTGGGGGCCAGTATGACCTTGTGCATTCTGGCCAGCACCGTCATCACCGTTCTTTTCCGTCTGGGGTGAGTGTGTTCATTGAATTGAAAAACGTTGGGGTGAAGCTGGGCGGACAACCCATCCTCCGGGATATCAATCTGAAATTGATGCCCGGAGAAATCACAGCCATCACTGGACCCTCGGGCTCGGGCCTGAGTGTCCTGCTGAAAACAGCAGCCGGACTCATCCCTGCCACCAGCGGACAGGTTTTGTATGATGGCCGCAACCTCGACTCTTTCAGCGATCAGGAAAGACGGGAACTCCAGACCCGCACCGGATTCGTGTTTCAGGATGCCGCTCTCTGGGCCAACATGACCGTGCAGGCCAATCTTGATCTTCCCCTTCAGGCAAAATTTCCAGACATGAACAAGGAGGAGCGTTTTAAGAAAATTGAGGCATCTCTACAGCAGTACGGGTTTCGTGTCGATACTCAGAAACGGCCGGTGGACTTCTCTCAGGGGCAAAAGAAATTTGTTTCTTTCCTGCGGGCGGTGATACCAGGCCCCGAAGCGCTGTTTCTGGATGAACCCACCGCCTGGCTGGATCGTCCCTGGGCAGACAAAATTCTGGACGAACTGTCCGCCTTGCGAACCAGGGAAACTGCCATTGCCCTGGCAAGCAACCAATACGAATCGACTTTCGATTGGGCTGATCACGTGATCACCCTCCGCCGCGGTCAGATAGTTGACAACGGTACTGCTGAATAAGGAGCTGCCACCGCCATGAAATTCATGCTGCGCCATTCCGACAAAATGGTTGGGGCGTTTGTGCTAGCTGGAATCCTGTTTCTGGCCGGTGCCCTGGGTTTTGTGGGCATCAACAAGCGCTGGTTCCAAAGTGGCCTGGAATACCGAAGTGTTTTCTGCACCGCCGAAGGCCTGAGCCCCGGGCTGGATCTGAAGCTGCATGGTTTTGCCATCGGGCGGGTCAAAAGCCTCTCTCTCGAGGAAGACAATAAAGTCGAAGTTCTCTTCTCAATTTTTCATGAATATGCCGATCGCATCGTTCCCGGTTCCGTGGTTGAACTTGCGGTGCAGCCCCTTGGTTTTGGCTCCAGCCTGGTCCTGTATCCGGGAATTAACGGTGGCCAGCCCATGCCCGAAGGATCCCTCATTCCCTCCACCGATTTACCCGTTGGTCGCGCCCTTCTGGCTGAAGGAAAAGTTCTGAAGCCCAAACGCCGGGATGAGATCGCCACCATTCTCGGTACCGTGCCACCTTTGGTTGACCAGGTGAGCACCGTCATCAGCACCCTGGATCATCTCTTGGGTGGTCTCGACCAAAAACTCAACGGCGACCAGAACCAACCAGGCACCGGATTGCTGCAAACGGTGGATGGCTCTTTCAAAGAGATGGATGTTGCGGTGTCGGAAATTGGCAACCTGGCCGCTCAACTGAACAGCACCGCCGCCCAAATGGAACCCCTGCTCCAAAGTCTCACTCTCTTTGCCCAACAACTGGAAAATCCGGACGGACTGGTGCCCACCCTGCTGGGTGATGAAGGCAGCGTCGCACAGTTTTTCAACGATGATGCCGAACTCTACCAGCATCTCAATGAAACCCTGGCCCAACTGCATGAGTTGATGACGTTCATGAACAACTCAACTCCTGAAATTGCTATCCTCATGGAAGAAACCACCGCCGCTTTGAAAGAAAGCGAAAAAGTCATGGAGGGTCTCCAGAATAATCCTCTGCTCCGTGGTGGCATCTCTCCTGAAATCGAAACCGACAGCTCTTTTGATGGATACCGGGAAGGAGGGCAGTAAGATGCACAACTTCAAATGTTGTGGGCGCCTGCTCACAATTCTCACCCTCAGTGTGTTGCTGTTTATCGGTTGCTCGTCCCTGCCCAAAGAAACTGTCCAACACACTCCTCGCAGCAGCCAGGCCAGTTCCCTGATGGAGCTGGGGCATAAATATTTCCGGTCCGGACAGTACGCACAGGCCTGCACTGCCTATGAAAACGCCCTGGCCAACCATGCCTCTGTTGATGACGGGGCCGGCGTTTCAACAGCTCTTGCAAGCCTTGCCCGCGCCCAAATGGCCCTGGGAATGCTGAACACCGCCGAAGAAAATTTCCGGCGTGCCCACCAGGCCGCCAGGGGTTTGAACCAACCCGAACTTGAAGCCCGGGCCCTTGGCGGATTGGGCGCTGTGCAGCTGCATCGCCAACAACCCCGGGAAGCCATCACCTTGCTTGAAACAGCCCTGAAACAGCCTCTGGATGACCCGGGGAAAACCCGCGCCACCCTGCTTCACGACCTTGGATCGGCCCATCAAAAACTGGGCGACAATGCAACCGCTGCATCATACTTTCAACAGGCCCTGGCCATGCACGAGCCCTTGCGGGATTTGACGGGCATTGCCACCGACTGCTACTCTTTGGCTCTGCTTTACGAAGCAGAAGGCGACTATGTTCTGGCCCTGGAAAATGCACACCGCGCCCTGAGCAACGACAAAAGAGCCGAGAACTCCCCCGGTGTGGCCCAGGATTTGACTCTTCTGGGTTCCTTGTCCTACGCCAGTGGAGACGAAGAACAAGCCGTTGATTATTATCGCCGGGCCAAACTCACCTGGCAGGCCCTGAGGCGCACAGATAAAATCGAAGATCTCACCCAACGACTGCAAAGGATCGAATCACCGTGAGCAGACCCATCATCCGCATCGGCGTCAGCGCCTGCCTCATGGGTGAAAAAGTTCGTTATGATGGTAACCACCGGCGCAACAGCTTTGTGACCGATATTCTTGCTGAACACTTTGAACTGGTCCCGGTCTGTCCCGAGGCTGAGCTGGGCATGGGGGTTCCCCGTGAGACCGTTGATCTTGAAGGAGATGTGGCCGCTCCAAAAATGATTGGAACCCACTCCCGCAAAGATTGGACGGCGTCCATGAATGACTGGACCAGGCAAAAGATTGAAGAACTGGCTTCCCTGAATCTCTGTGGTTTTGTCATGAAAAAAGGCAGTCCCAGCTGCGGCGTACACCGTGTGCCGGTGATTCAGGAAAACCGTGAGCCTTTGTCTGAGGGTCGTGGCTTGTTCGCCATGGCTTATATGAAAACCTGCCCCGATGTGCCCGTGGAAGATGAACTGCGCCTGGAGGATCCCCAGGTTCAGAAAGAATTCCTTGCCAGAGTTTATGACCTGTCTTCCTTGTCCAATAATCCCTCATAAAGATTGTCAGCACATTGGGGGCATAAGCAGGATTATTTCGTTTTAATAAAGACCGCGTGCCCGTTAACATTCTGCACGCAAATCAAGTCGTCCCGTGTTTCTTCTTCATGCACCAGCCTGGTGATCCCGGTTGTGCTCGCAAACCCAAAATCATCAAACACCACCACGGCCCCCACATCCATGCGGAGCCAAACCCAATCCAGAATATCCTTACCCGATTGATACACATCCACGTCGATGTGGCAGAACCGAAACTTGCGGTCTGCTATCTGGTCGGCGGTGTCTTCAGGGAAAATTCCCTGGAGAATTCTGATGTTCGAAAGCTCCAGTTTCCCGGTCAATTCCTGCACTGTGGGAAGGGACGTATCGGCGTGTTCGCCTCCGCTATAGGACTCATCTTTTTCACTGGTTTTGACAACACCCTCAAAGGTGTCGCACAGGAAAACTTCACAATCCAGATTCAACTCTTTGGCCCGGCGGCCAAGCAGCCCTCCGGTGCCCCCGCGCCAGGTGCCAACCTCAAGAACATCACCGGGCAGGTGCGAAACCTGGGCCAGCAAATGCCACAGTTCATAACAACGATAGAGATCCACCAGAGTGTAGTCTTTGATGATGCCGTGGCAGGTTTGGAATTGGTGATCCAACAACCAGGGGCTGTACGTGGCCCAGGGCATGATAAGAGAATCCCGCTTGGGATTCAGACCAGGTTCCACCAATGTTTTTCGGGCTTGAAAAATCATCTTCTCAAGGAAGCGTTTCCCGTTTTTGGCGATTTTTTTCTTCATCCGGGAAAACTCTTTCCGCGTGGGTCAGTGGCTTAATTTAATGACAATTAAGCCACCAAAAGAAAGGTGAGGCAAGCGAGATTACCAAATCACCTGGTTTTTCCGTTTTCCAAATGGATCACCGTACAAGAGTCATGCGCCTACTCACCTGATGCTCACCAGCGCTGAGCCGGTAAAGATAAAGCCCTGAAGCCACAGCCCCACCATGATCATCATTACCATCCCACAGTTTGCTGTACGATCCGGCAGACTGCGTTTCAGAAACAAGATGCCGCACCAACTGGCCCGACATGTCAAAAATATCCAACCGCACGGCCTGCTCTGTTTTGACTTCATAAGAAATCATGGTTGCGGGGTTGAAAGGATTGGGAACGTTCTGGTTCAGGCGCACCGGAATCGGCATGCTGCCATGCTCCACACCGGAAACCGCATCGATGTCCAACGTCAGGTTGCCCAGCAGAGACGGAGCCTTGTCGGCCTCTTCATACATGGGCATAAAGACGTGCACTTCGGGAGTGTCATGAGAAGCGATATCGGCATACATCCGCGGCGGAAGAGTTTGGTAACAAGCTTCAACTTCCACCCGGAAAGGCCCACCCGACGAAACAGGAATGCGGTAGTGGACCATATCGGTCCCGCTGCCTTCGGTGCCGCCACTGATGTTGAAATCGGCATCCTGCAGAGCCAGGCCTTCAACTGCCGTGCTGTCATACGCAGTGTGGCTGGAAGTGAACCCCATGGGGGGCAAACGGTTGTCCTTGAGATAACCCGACGCCCGCAGCAGGGTGTAGGTCTGGTCGCCATTCACATCCATCATGATGGGTTCGTAAATCTGAACCTGATTGGGATCATTGATCATGTTGTGATGAGGCTCGTAACCTTCATCAAGGCCGATCACTTCACCGTCTGCATCCCAGTTACCCGATTCGAAGATTGTTTCTCCGCCACCATCCACAACTTTCAGGTGCAGCCACATGCGGCGCAGGGGAATACCCGTGGGCAGCTTATGGCCGCAATAGTTCTCCACCATCAGATCCACCGACAGGGTGTCGCCCATCAGACTATGCGAGGCCGACAGACCCACAGTCTGGTTTTCAAGCATTTCGCGCGTGCGTTCCAGAGATTCATCGAAGTTGGCTTCGGTGGCTGTGAGCCCCAGTTCACTGATGTTGTTTTTCAGAATGTTCAGCATGAACTCGTTGGCTCCGGTGAATTCATGTTTGGCAAAAGGCTCATGGGTGACGGTGTGCCAACCCGGCATGGTGGCAATATCCTGGGCCGTATCAGCCACCGGCATGTGGCAGGCCTGGCACTCCACATTGTTCTGTCCGAAGGTGCTGTTCTTCCATTCCAGATAAGGAGTTTGTTCAGGGAAAGATCCCGTCAGCTGGCCATCGTTGCCCACATAGGCAGTGAACAGAGTGTGGCAGGTAGCGCAAAGTTCAGACTCACCCATGTGTTCGGTGTACACAGGAGTAAAGTTTGAATGATTGACCATGGGACCAGTCAAAGGATTGGTGAAAGGTCCGTAAATCTGGCGGACTTCATCCAACTCGAAATGTCCTGAGTAACTTTCGGGTAAACCAAAATTGTCCGGCTCCACCTGATGGCAAAGAGTGCAACTGACTCCATCGAGAGCCAGGGGATCATTTTCCAGTTCAGCCATGGAATAACTGGTCTGACCGTCGTGCATAGCCTGTTCATGAGCCAGGGGAGCATGGCAGCGGGTGCATTTGGTTTCGATGGCTTCCTGGAATTGAGGAAACTCATCGATTTCCGCTGAAACTTTGGCCCGCCACAGAGGATCCCTGGCGGCGTTGGCCATCATGGTGCCCCGCCACTGGGTGGGCATGGAGATATCCACACCATCTTCGGTGTTGGCCGAACCATTGCTGGAATGGCACATGGCGCAGTTGCCCGAGCCCGTGAACATACTTGTTTCATCCCAGGGCAAATCCTGGGCCCCAGCCACAGCCGCCATCAGTAGAAGGCAAAATGTGGTAACGATCTTCATGGCGGAAACCATTGTCATCCCTTCGGGAAATCTACTCCAGATGGAGAATTGGCAAGTGAAAAGAGGGAAATCATACCATTTTTATCCCTCTTTTTGAAGACCTAGTTTTAATTGGGGACATGTTTCGTGCAATTTGCAATGTAGATTAGTCTTAAAACAAGGAAAAGTTGTGAAAACGTAAAGAAATTTGCCGTTTTTTTAATAAATCGCTCAAGTTTAAGCTTATTTCTGCCGAACTTTATGCTATAATCACCATAAGAACAGCCGTTTTCTTTTATCAATTATCCTGAAGGAAGCCAATCATGAACATGTCCAATGCCCCATTGCGTGAATTTTTGGAAATCCCTTATGAACGGCTGGAAGAACTCAACCTTCAATCCAAGGAATACCAGGAAAACTGGGTTCCCATGGACAAGGTGGAGGCCGAGCGGCGCAGTTATCTCGAAAGCGAGAAGCGCATCAAGGCCGTGACCGTGGCTTTCTCCGACCTTGAAGGCCGCATGCACATGCTGGATTACGACAAGAAATTTCTACTGTCTTCAGACCAACTGACCTTCGACGGATCATCCATCCGTGGTTTCACAAAAATTGCTGAAAGTGATTTGCGCCTTGAGATCGACTGGCGTGCCTTTTACTGGATGCCGGCAGATATTTTTGGCCCAGGCAAAGTGCTTGTCTTTGGCCATGTTCTGGGACGTGATGGTAAACCCTACGAAGCCGATTTCCGTGGCCGATTGCTGGCCTACACCCGCGATCTTTACCGCAACGAAGGCATCGTAGCCAACTTTGCCGCCGAAACCGAAGGCTTCCTTTTCAATGGCCGTGACGCCGAACGCACCTATTACCGGACTGGCAACTTCGAACTCATTTCTTCGGGAGGCTACTTCAACAGCCTGCCTCAGGATCCCCTGCGTAAATTCATCGACGCCGCCGCTGAAGTTCAACGTGCCATGGGTTTTGAAAATGAAAAAGACCATCCTGAAGTGGGACCATCCCAGTTTGAGATGAACTACAAATACGCTCCGGCCCTGATCGCCGCCGACCGCATCCAGCTTTACAAACTGCTGTGCCGGCAGGTAGCCCAAAGCATGGACATGACAGCCAGCTTTCTGCCCAAACCCATCACCGGTATCAACGGCAGCGGCATGCACGCCAACATCAGCATCTCCAAAAACGGAAAGAACCTTTTCTACGATGGCGAATGTGACAACAACATGTCCGAAAGCGGGCAGCAATTCATCAACCGCATCCTGCACAGCGCGGAAGATCTTTGCCTCATTCTGAACGCCAGCGTGAATGCCTACCGACGCCTGGATCCCAACTTTGAGGCTCCCAACGAAATCAGTTTCAGTGCCGTGGACCGCACCTCCATGATCCGGATTCCCTACGCCAGCCCGGCTGGTCAGCGCCTGGAAGTGCGCTCAGTGGGTCCCGATTCAAACCCCTACCTGCTGATCTACTCTCTGCTGCGCACTGGCATGGAAGGGCCCGAGCCAGACCCCAACGCTCCAAAGCCCAAACGCATCCGCAAGCGCCTGCTTCCGGACAACATTTATGATGCCATGATCGAGCACCGGCGCAGTAGCTGGATCAAGGAAGTCATGGGTGAAGACAGTCACATCAAGTATCTGGAACTGAAAGAAATGAGCGCTAATCGTTGTCCCCGTGAACTGGGCAACCGCATCAAAAGGGCAGAAATCATGTTCCACCACCAGGTGACCAATCAGATGTTGTGGAATCGGTTCTAATTTTAGATGACCCTGCCGATACGGCTTGCTGGTTGAAGCAACCTCGTATCGGCAGGGTTTTTTTGATGCCCTTCATCGAACCAGAGTCATGTTGCGAGATTTCTCCACCCCACCGTACTGCATCCGGGCAACATACAGCCCTGAAGGCAGTGGCCGATCCGAGCTGTCCAGCCCAAACCACTGCACATGATGAAGCCCTTCATCTCGGGTTTCATCCACCAGGATTCTGACCAATCGTCCCCGAATATCATACACACTGATGCGCACATAACCGCTGCCGGGCATGCCGTACTCAAGGGTTGTCCCACCATTAAACGGGTTGGGATAGTTCTGATTCAGCACCACATTCAGAGGCACCAGAGGCGGTACTCCGCTGGTGTCGTCGTTGGCCCGGTTAAAGGTGGGAGGATCCAGGAAGCCCCACTGGCTGCTGCCGTCACTGAGGCGGCCTTCACTCACATCGGTCATTTGTGTTCCATATTCATAGGTGTCGATGGCGCCATTACCGAAAACAACCGGAGCAAACAAGCCAATGGATCCACCCTGGGCGTTGAGCTTAAAACCAGCATGCAGGGGTCCCTGGCCGGTATCCTCGTCACACCAGACAATCAATCTTTCACCCACCGGTAAAATCACGGCAGGAAACTCCCAATTGGTGGTTTGATTCAGGTTGTTGGTCAGGTGCATTCCCGTCAGATCCATGGCTGCCGAACCGCCATTATAGATCTCAACCCAATCGGCATAGGCTCCTGTTTCATCCTGGCCGTAAAGATGATTGCTGGCCAGAAATTCGTTGATGACCAGGCCCTCAAAATCACCACTGCGCGCCGGCATGGAAAATTCACTGAAGAAGGAATCGGCCTGAGCCAAAAAGATGGGCCGCCGGTTGGTCAGCCACTGACGGGTGCGGTCCAGATTGCTCTCGTACCATTCATTTTCAAACCCCTGCCAACGTTGGGCGTGGGCCGGAATTTCAGGCAGTTGCCCCACCGACAGGGCGTTCACTCGTCCCACCAGATTGTCGGTGTTCATGGCCCCTTCCAGCAGATGCTCCAAACGCGATCGAAACAAAGAGCGGAACTCGTTGTTGCCCAAAAGAGTACGGAACATTGTGAGCCATTGCTGGTCTGGTTCATTCCAAGGCCTGAGGTCTGACGGGGCCCGGTGCAGATTCCACTCTTCTTCATTCCTGCTGGTAAAAAACCGGAACATGTTCGTATTCAGATCATCCGAGTCGAGCAACTGATCTTCATCCCACATCACAAATCGCCAGGGATTTTCACCCGTTTGGAACAGCGCCAAATTCCAGGCAAAACCATTGTCGCCGGCCACGCAGAACATGTTGATGATTTGCCAATCAATGTAGCTGGCCAAATCAATATTCTGCCGAACTGTCTCAAACCACGGCTCATTTTCCGGGTCTGCAACCTGTTCAAAACTTTCCAGAAAATCCCACCAGCTGTCGCCGTTGCCGTATTCGGTTTCCCCATCCTTGATGAAGTTCAAACCACCATAACCCAGGTCCCATGTTTTGCGGAAAAACTCGTCGTCCAGGCGTTCGCGCAAGCTGTAGGCGCCCCAGTATTCCTGGTTCAGATAGACAGCCACAAAGTTGTACCGGCTGGCCAGATGCCCCAGGTCTGCAAACAGGGTTTCGGCCAGGTTGGTGTTGATGCAGGCGTCATCGTACCGGCTGGCGCGCACAATCAGGCGTTCAAAAACGGTGGGACCATATTCAAAGAAAGGAAAATCCAGATTGTCGCTGTTTCCGTAATCGTCAAAATAGAAACGCAGACCTTTTTGATGATAGTAGCGTCCGTATCCGCCGTGAATGCGCAAACCGATGGGCTCATCAACCACCTTGCCCGAACCGGGTAAGTAATATTCAAAACGCGCGAGGTGTTCCCAGGCTGATCCGTGCTGCAGGAAGTTGTCGTAGTTTCCTGTGGTGTAAATGCCCACTTCCGGGTCCCACAAAGCCGTGGAGTCGCAGGATATGTGCAACACGGGAATTTGGTGGGCCAGCGGGGTGAACGGAGTCGCCAGTCCCGGAACAACTTCCACAGTAGTTTCTTCGCCCAGGTCGTCAGAAAAAATGACAGTGCGCGCGCCATCCCAATTCCAGGGGAAGCGGGTGGTGAAAGTGTATTCATCCGCCCTCACAAAGTCTGAATTGGGAACAGCCAGGCTGATGGGCCGGTCCCCCGTGAGGGAAACGACAATGCTGCCATCTTCTTCCGGCGGCAATGGGTACACCGGATCGGTGACTTGTCGCCAGTGGGAAGTTTGAATGATCGTGGCCAGTCTGGAGGCTAGAACCGGGGCAGAAATAAATAACAAACCCAGCAAACCGAACAAGAGCCCCTTGGATAAGCGGTATGGCGGCAAACTGCTGAATGGTGGCTTTATCATCTGATACCAGCTCCGTTTATCGACTGTTTATGGTTGCCCCATGTTATTCGAACTCATTCCACCAATCCAGTTCGAAAATTCAAATCCCGGCCCTGGATTTGACTAATTTTTTTAATTATGTAAAAATATGATGTTGAGATCGTTGCAGATGGAAACAATTCTGCTATCAATCACTGACTCCGCATCTTGCTTTTCTGAGGGAAAAAAACATGAAAAAATTGCTCATTCTGCTTTGCGTTATGCTCGTTGCACCTCTTCTTTTGCCATTATTGAACCTGATGACAATATGATGGGATTTTATTTCGACCAGGATGCTGATACACCCATTATTTACGATATTCCTGCTTTCTCCGTCGTGACCATGTACCTGACTCTGGTCAATCCCACGTTCAACTATCTTTATGGATTTGAAGCGGGATTTGATATTAGTG
>JAOZJV010000038.1 GCA_029935695.1 Candidatus Krumholzibacteriia bacterium
TACATGCCACTTTTGAGGCGGCCATCGGTGTTGTCCAACTCGGCTTCAATATCATAGGTGCGGCTGCCGGGATTGGCTGACTGGATGACCCGGCTGAGGGGAACGTTGAACCGGGCATCAACGAGAGAGCTGATTTCGATCTGCACCAGGTCGCCGGTCTTCACGGCAGAGATATCTTTTTCGCCCAGATGAGCTATGACCTTCATGCGGCCGGCGCTCTCCAGCACCAGCAGAGGCACACCGGGGTTGGCCATGTTGCCTTCTTCGGCCATCTTGCGCATGATGACGCCATCGACTGGGGCCACGATGTTCAAATAGCTTAGATTAACATTCACTTCACGCAAGCCGGCATCAGCCATTTTCACACCAGCAGCAGCCCGGTCACGGCCCGTCAAAACATCATCCAGCTGCTGCTTGGAGACTGACTTCTCTTCGTAGAGTTTTTCAAAGCGAACAGCCATGCGCTCGGCATTGGCCAGGACGGCTTTGGCTTCGGTGATGCCTGCTTCGGCCTGGGCTTTTTTGGCGTGCAGATCCGAGGCATCGATGCTGATCAGGCTGTCGCCTTTGCGGACAACCTGATTTTCAACCACGTGGATTTTCTGGATCCAGCCCATCATACGGGTGGAGATCATGACGCTTTTGTCGGCGGCCAGGCTGCCGGTGGCCGTGACATTTTCCGGCACACTTTGCAGTGAGGTCTGGCCCGTGACGCAGGATACGTCCTTGGACTGAGGCTCTCTGGTTTCGGATGATTTGCTGCCGCAACCGGTGGCCAGAAAAAGCACAAGCAACAGCAGGGCGGCAGTGGTGGCAATTTTGCGGCTGCCGGAATATTCAAGAGTATTCAAATTAAAGAAAGCCATGGAAGGCATCCTCCTGGAGATCACTGACCCAATGGGGCCGTGGTTGCCTGGTTGTTATCAGCAGCGTTCGTGGGTTTCACGGCGCCGGCGAATTCGAGATTGGCCAAACCCACACTGAAGTCGTGCAGGGCCTGGACGAGATTTCCTTCGGCCTGGGTGGCGTAAGCCTGGGTGTCCAGCAGGTTGACCATGCTGGCCAAACCTTCCCGGTATTGGTTGGAAACGATTTTCAGACCTGTGCGGGCGGCGTCCACCGCTTCGCGGGCCACGAGAACTTTCTCATGGGCAGCCTTGGCCCCGAGCAACGCTTCGGTGGCCTGAACCCGGGCTTTCCGGGTTTCAAAATCCACCATGTAGTCGGCGGCTCGTCGTTGAGCTTTGGCCTTTTTGATTTCACCCACATTTTGAATGCCGAATCCCATGGTGGCGTACACCCCGAGGGTCCAGCTGTTGCTGTTGCTTCCAAAGAGATTTTCCAGATCGTACCAGTCTTTTTGGACGCTGAGGTTGATGTGGGGCAGGACGCTGCCCGTGGCCACACCCACCATTTTACCGGCGGCCACCGCTTTTTCGCGCTGGGCCTGCAGGTCGCTTCGGTATTGAATGGCGTCGAGGTCCAGATAATCGGCAAAATTTGGCGTCAGCAGATCGTTGGCTTCCAGGGCCGGGGTGCTGTTGGTGGCCAGGGGAAAGCTCACATCCACCGCTGTCAGCAGCTTGATGTTTTCACCGGCGACAGCCATCAGGTTGCGTATTTCGATGAGCTGTTGCTGCAGGGTGCTGAGGTAAACCTTGGCCTGCAGGAAATCGGCTTCGGTGGCCATTTCGTTGTCGACCATGGAGCGCGCCTGGCGCACATGACCTTCAGCAGAAGTGACGGCCGCTTCCATCACGCCTTCATAGGCCGTGGCCAGGGTCAGGCCTTCGAAAGCCTGGATGGCGTGGAAGCGGATGGTTTCTTTGGCCCGGGTGTGTTCGAAACCGGCAGCCCGGCCCATGGCGTTGGCGGCCTGTTTACCGTAAATACCCATGCCGCCGTTGAAGATGGGCTGCAGCAGCTGGACCCGGGTGATGAAGTTGTTCTGCTCACCCGGGTCGTTGATCAGGTGGCTTTCAAAGCCGGTGGGGGTGATGCCAAAATCCATTGGGGTGACGCCACGGTTCTGGAGTTTGAATCCAAAGACGTTCAAGGCATCATCCGAGCGCATGAAGTATTCACCCAGTTGAATTTGAGGCAGGAAGCCGCGCATGGCGCCGAGGACTTCGGCGTCGGCGGCGTCCAGCATGGCGCTACTGGCAGCCAGCATTTCGTTGTGCTCCAGGGCTGCATCAACCACCAGATTTCGGTCCACAACCAGAACACCGTTTTCCATGGTGCCAAGGCGCATCCAGGATGTATCCGGTGCGGCTGTGGATTCTTCTGCCCCTGCTGAACCAGTGGCAAAAAGGAACAATCCCAGCAACCCGCCGAGGGTCAAGAGTCGCTTCATGAACAAACCTTTCCCGTGTTTTTGGAGCCATCAAATGGTGGTTCCATATTGTTGCGAATATTCTAATATGTTTTACAGCGCAGATAATAAGACCTAAATGTCCAATGTCAAGTTTATTAGATGGCATTGGTGGGATTTGGGCAACAAACAAAATATGTTATTATAGTCCTGTTCATATTTCTCCAGCAGAGGTGGACCGATGGCTGAAAAAGACCGGAAAAAACTCTACATAGTGAACCCGCGAGGATTTTGCGCTGGTGTTGAACGCGCCATCGAAGTGGTGGACAGGCTTTTACGACAACAGGGCACACCTCTGCATGTGCGCAAAGAGATCGTTCACAACAAAGCCGTTGTGGAAGATTTTCGCAGCCGGGGTGTCATCTTTGTGAATGAATTGGATGAAGTTCCCGACGGCCAAACCGTAGTTTTCAGTGCTCATGGGGTGTCTCCCGCCGTACGGGAAGAAGCGGACCGCAGGGATTTGCTGTCCGTGGACGCCACCTGCCCCCTGGTGACAAAGGTGCACAACGAGGTGATCCGCCACGTGGATCAGGATCATGAAATGGTCCTCGTAGGTCATGCCGGTCACGATGAGGTGCTGGGCACCATGGGCGAAGCGCCAGGCCGCATCAGCCTGGTGACCAGTATTGAAGACGTGGCCAATTTGGATATTCCCCAGGGCCGAAGCGTGGCCTACGCCACCCAGACTACTTTAAGTGTCGATGAGACCCGGGGCATCGTCAGGGCCCTTCGGGAGAGGTTTCTGAACCTCATCGAACCAGAAAAAAGTGATATTTGTTATGCAACTCAGAACCGTCAGGATGCCGTAAAAACACTGGTGGAAAAAGGCATTGAACACCTTTTGGTGGTGGGGTCAGCCACCAGCAGCAACAGCCGCCGTTTGTGCGAAGTCGCCCTGAATTTGAATGTCCCGGCCACCCTGATTGATGGGCCTGAAGACCTGGATACCTCTGTTTTAAGCGGATTAGGCACTTTGGGGCTCACTGCGGGTGCTTCGGCTCCGGAACATCTTGTGCAGGCGGTGGTGGATACTCTGGCCAGGGCCGATTGGGTTGCCGAAGAAGTGGTCACTCTCGAAGAAAATGTAAAATTCAAATTGCCCAGTAATTTGATGGGTAAAGAATAATCGCAGTTGATAGTTATGAAACTTTGCATTAAATAGATTTTGACAATCAGGAAAGTTGTGTTACCCTGTTATTAAGTCAACAGGTTCTCGGGTTTTTGCATTTGGAGGCGAAATTCGTGGGTCCAGAGGCACTTCAGAGGAATTTGAAAATGGAAAAACGACTCTACGAAATGCAGGCGGAGCTTTGCAAAACTTTATCCAATCCCAAACGATTGGAAATTCTCGATATCCTTAAGGAAAGGGAAGAGATTTCCGTCAATCAATTGGCCGAAATGCTGGAAATTCCCAAGGCCAATACATCCCAGCATTTGGCTGTTTTGCGGCAGGCTGGCGTGGTGAACACCCGCAAGGATGGCATCAACGTCTATTACAGCTTGCGATCCGCCAAGATTTCCGAAGCCTGTTCTCTGACCCGTCAGATTCTTCTGGAACGGCTGGAAGACCATGTGAGTTTGTCTGATCTTATTCGGCAGAATGAAGATTAGGCAAAGTCGGGCCTGATTGATTAAAGGTTAAATATCAAAAACAGTGCTCCCCGGGGAGCACTGTTTTTGATTTATTACACTCGCTGAGAGCCTGCTAAAATTCCCCACCACGACAAAACCAAAGTCCGTACTTCCATCACTTCCAACGCCTCGGCCTTGATCTCCGGCTGCACAGCTGCATAGACATTGCTCAGCAAATCTTCCTCTTCCAGCACATCCCGGGGATCAAGAAAACCTTCAAGCAGAAAATAGTTTTCCAGCGCTTCAATTTTTTTCGTAGGGAAACGTTTCACTTTCTTATCACGCAGCCCCGTCAAAAATGCGGCAGAATCACCATCCACCTCATTCAATAAATCTCTACACTTATCCAGGAAAGTCGCACCGACGCTTTCGCTGCTGATTAAGGTTTCAGCAGTCACCGGGCGGTTGCGCCCAATGCGCCAATTTTTGAAAAAAGCATCCAGACAGTGTCCCCTGGCCACCAGGTTGGCCAGTTTCTGAGAATTCATTTCACCCAGCACCAGAAGTTCATCTTTTCTGGAAAGCAACCGGCCCACAGTTGGGGCCGATGCCAGCAGCAGCCGGTGCAGTTGGGGCAGGTCATCCTGCAGGATAAACCACAGGTGGGCTTCAGTGCTTTGAAGCCAGGGGGCAAGGCCGGGAACTGTCAGTAACCGGGCGTATTCGGCAGCTGTCATCCCGCCGGGTGCAGGCGGGGTATAAGGTGTTTCAAAATCAAAAGAAGGCCGCTGACCGGAGCCCAGCCTGCGAGCCTCAGCCAGATCCAAAACTTCAGGCCCAGGCAGCCCGGCTGTCTTCAGCGCACTTTCCCAGGCTTTGGCATCGTGAGGATTGCTGCTCAGATAAAATACCTGACGATTCTGTGAGGCGGCCCAGGCTGCCAGGTTATCGGCGATGGCCGCAAAACGTTCGGGATCGCTGGAAGTGAGAGACTCGTCCAGAAAAATGGGTGGCTTGGCAGCACCTTCATTGATGGCGATGAACGCCAGGCGCACGGCCAGCAGCAGTTGAGCCCGGGTGCCGTCGGAGAGTTGGGCAAGACCCAGATTTTCTTTCTTTTCCACATCGAAGGCGGCAAAGCTGCCGTTTTGGTTTTCACCGGGAACCACCTGCAGCTCATACCGGCCCTGGGTGAAATTCTTGAAGTTGTCCGACGCCTGAGCCAGAACCCTGGGGCGCGATGCGTGGTGGTAGGTCTGCTGAACATCATCCAGCAGCAATCGGCCCAGAGTGCTTTGCCGCTGCTGGTTCCGGGTTTCCACCAGGGCGGTGCGGGCGGCTTCCTGCTTCGCCTGGGCTTCGGCCATCTGAAGGCTGCCGCGGGCCAGTTCCACCTGGACCTTGATGCGGGTGATGTCGGCGACAATGCCATCACGAGCCTGGGTCTCGGTGTTGAGCTTTTCAAGGCGGAGGTCCAACTGGTCATCCGTCAGTTTTTCTGCTTCCGCGGGATCAAGCAGCTCAGGCTGAGAGCGGAACTGCCGGTCCAGATGTTCCACCTGCTGTTTGAGGCTGGACTCTTCGGCCACGGTCTCTTCCCACAGGGAAAGATGATCCACCAGCTGGCGCACCAGGTGGTCATCATCCTGGGCAGGCAGGCCCAGCCGTTTCCAGAAGGTGGTCAGGGTGTCGCTAATTTCTTCCAGATCCTGTTGCAGGCGGTGCAGATCATCCTGGTGTCTTTGTTGTTCATCCAGCAGACGACTGCGATGGCTCAGCCGCAACTCTAATTCTTTAAGGAGTTGTTCAGTTTCCAGAACAGTGGCAGGCCGGGAAAAACCAAGCTCCACAAAAGAAGCGCCGCAGGCGGCAAGGACGGCATCCCGTTGCTGTTGTTTTTCCGTGATGGCGGCGCCCAAAGCAGCAGTCTCATCCCTGGCGGCGCGGTAGCGGGGAATGACATTCAGCAGACTGATCAGGTCGGGTGCTTCCCGGTCCATGGCCAGGCCGTGGTCCTGGCGCAGCTTGTCCAGAAGTTCCTGGGCTGTTTCTCTTTTTTGATCCTGACGCTGATGCTGGCCGGATAAATTATCCCGCAAGGCCTGCCTGGTTTGGCGGATGGCTTCAGCTTGGGTTTCTTCATCCACCAGACTTTGAATACGGGCCGGTTGCAGGGGATGGTCCAGAGAGATGCCAGCGGTCCGGCACTGGGTGAAGATTTCTTTGCTGAGGTTTTGCCGACTTTTGTTCCGGCTTAGAACCTGGAGCCATTGCCACACGCAATACCCTGCCAGAGCAGCACCCGAAGCCATGGCCACCACACCCAGGGTGTGCCCGCTTGATGACCACAAAAACCAACCGGAAGCTGCTGCAATGAGGGAGGCAACCAGTCCGGCAATGGGCGACGTGCTATT
This sequence comes from Candidatus Krumholzibacteriia bacterium, assembly GCA_029935695.1. Taxonomy (GTDB): domain Bacteria; phylum Krumholzibacteriota; class Krumholzibacteriia; order LZORAL124-64-63; family LZORAL124-64-63; genus LZORAL124-64-63. Next base: position 6,364 of record JAOZJV010000038.1, read on the forward strand.
TTCTGCGGAGGGTGATGCCAGCCATAGCCGTAGTTTGTCGTAGTCAATTCCGGCCGCAGGATCCTGAACCTGCAGCTGAGGAAGGGCGAGTAAGGCATCCAGGCTTTCAGCCAAAGCCCGAAGTTCGGCCAGGCGTGCGTAGGCTTTGGATATGTCGGAATAAATATCCCGTCCGGGTTGGGGGCCGGCAGCATCATTGTCTGCCTCAGGATCCAATTCCATCAGGATTTGTTTGAGGATGGCATCCTGCCGCGCAAAATCTTCCTGAAGCTTTTGAATATCTTTGTGCAGAGCGGCCGCTTCAGCCACCTGCCGGGCCAGAAGTCCGCAATCGGTCATCTGATCCGGAATATCAAGGTCCTGCAGTTTCTCCCGGCGGATTTGCAATTCAGTGCCTGCATGCTGGGCGAGACGGCTTTTATCCTGGCGCTGCCTGTTCAACGAGGCCAGGGTTTCGTTATCCTCGCGCCGGACCTTGTTCTGGCCTGGTTCGAAGGTGTTGATTTTGAAACGCACAGCCTCCAGGTCAATAAGCAGGGCGTTGCGGTCTTTCAGATTTTCAAGCAATCCGCAAACAGTGGCAGCGTTGTTACTGCTCTCCAGGTTGCGCTGCTTTTCCATCAACTCGCCCTCTTGTTCGGCCAGCTGTTTTTGCTGGCGGATCAAAGTATTGAGATTGTTGTTGGCATCTTTCAGTTGAGCACTGCGTTTGGACGCGACGCGAGGGCCAAAAGAGAAAACATCTTCGGCAATCTGCCCTAGGTTCACCCCGCCGGACATTTCCTTGTTGATGATGCCGGCCAGCTGTTGTTCCACTTCTCCGCCAGCGGGCAAAACCAAATCCAGAAGACCCAGTTCGTAGCAGCGCGCCACATGATCGCCAGGCAAATCCGGGGCCTCTGCAGGCTGGCCCTGGCGCATCCACCGGGTTTGCATTCCTTCTTCACGCACAGCCTTCCACTGGGCCTCTTCCCAGGTGAAGAAAGCTTCCACGGAAAACGGTGTGCCGGGTTTTCCCTCGGTCCAAAGCAGGTGCCGAACGGCCCGGGTCAGGGAGCTTTTTCCCGAACCGTTGGGGCCGATGATGACGTTGACGGTGGCGTCTGTTTTCAGCTCGAATTGGCCGGGCATGCCGGGCAGGCGGTGGACGATAAATTTATCCAGCTTCATGGCCTGCCTCCTTCCGGCTCAGAATTTCTTCCAGGGCCAGGCGCCCGGTGCGGGCCATTTGCCTGGCGATGCCGTCGCTTTCCAGGTGGTCGTGCAGAGAAAGGTAAGGAGTTTGTCCATCCACCTGGGCCAGGGCCTCACGACCCCGGGAAATCAGAAGCTCCCGCGTGGATTCAGGGTCATCCACCCCGGGAATTTTATCTGTTTCATTTTCCAGAACCAGAATGCGGCGGGCCAGCAAACCTTCAGGGTTGTTATCCCTGGCCACGGCCACGAGGTCCAGGCTGAGGGTTGTTTCATTGCTGATCCTGTCGATGAAAAGGACAGTTCCCTGGCTGTCGGTCACCAGGCTGTCGCCTTGGTTGATCACATCAGCCAGTGCTTTTCTCAACAGGAGGGGGTTGTCCATGGCGCCGGTCAATTTCAGGCGGAAACCCAGAGCGAGAGTCTGCTGCAGTTCATCACCCAAATCAGTGGCGCGGGTGTCGAGATGGCTCAGCAGCAAAGACAGAAGGTCGATTTTTTCAGGGTCCAGCTCATGGCAGTTGATGGTCAGCTCTTCCCACCTCAGAGGAGCCAGAGGCAGGCGCTCCATGGTCATCTCTTCCCGGGCATTGATATTCACCAGCACCGGGCCATGCAGACCTGTTTCTCCCGGGTGCAATCCCGTCAGCGAGCCCAGATAAAAAGGACGGCCACCGGTGTCGGGCTGACCCGGCAGGTGGATGTGTCCCAGGAACCATGCTTTGTAGCCCGAGTTGATTAATTCCTGGGATGAGACGGGTGCATAACGACTGGAAGCCTGGTCCAGGTCGGCGTGCAGCAGGCCGAAGGTGGGATAAGTGGTGTCAGTCGCGGGGGCAGGCAAGGGGCTGGTGTCCACATGGGGATGGGGGAAGGACCAACCCGTAAGCCGGACTTTCAGGTTGCCCTCGCCGTTGACCAGGTGGCTGGACCAGGTGCCGCCGGGGCCCAGCAGGTGCAATGTATCGATCATATTCGCCAGCCGGGGCAGCGCTTCGGTGTCGTGGTTGCCGGCCACAGCCACCACGGGGATGCCGGCTTTTTCCAGGCGGCGCAGCCCCGCTTCCAACAGACCGAAGGCCTCGAAAAGGGCATTGTTGCCTTCCACCAGATCGCCGGCCAGAGCCACGGCGTGAACTTCGTGCTCTATGGCCGCGTCGACCACCCGTTTCCAGGCGGCCTGGGGGCCGAGGTCGTGAGCCCTGAGTTGGCGTGTTTCGTACAGATGGGCGGGGATGTGCGAAGGCAGGACACCCAGATGCATGTCGCCGACGAAGAGAATTTTAACTTGAGGGTCCTGGGTGGACAAAAGACGGCTCCGAAACAATCAGGTGATCTGTCGCAAGATTAAGTTTCGGAGATAATACCGCATGACCAACCTGTTTGTACACAGATTGGCTTACACCAATTTCAAAATCTCCATGCTGCTTTCCAGATCTTCCTTGAATTTGGGCACCAGGCGCTGGCAATCTTCAAGAGTGATTCCCAAAAGCTTCAAGGCAGAAGGACTGCAGCCTTCCGGCGGCAGGGCACCGGGTGAGGGATATCCCAATGGATAAGCCATATAATCACCCAGGTGGGCCAGAGCAGCCAGTTGAGGATATTTGGTGGATGAATCGGGCGAGTGGTGGAACTGGACGGCATCCACCACGCTGGTGGGGAAATCCCAGGCCCGGAAAATGGCCTTGCCAATGGTGGCGTGGTTAATCTGGAAGAGGGCTTTTTCTGCGTTGAACCAAGTCAAGTGCTGTTCCTGGGCGGCTTTGCACAGGTCGTCAAAATCTTCGGAGAAATATCGTTTTTCGATAAGCTTGCCCGTGTCGTGCAGCAGGCCCACCACAAAAGCTTCTTCCTGCTGGTTGATTTTAATTTCCGATGCCAGAATTTTACAAATACTTCCAGTGGCGATGCTGTGTTTCCAGAATTGGGTCATGTCGATCTGACTGGAATCTTCGCCATTGAGATAATCAAATACACTGATGGCCAAAGCAGCACTGCGCACAGCCTGAAAACCCAGAATGACCACGGCCCGGCTGATGGTTTTGATCTCTTTGCTGTAGCCGTAAAAGGCAGAATTCACCAAATGGAGGATTTTGACGGTCAAAGCCTGATCCTGGGAGATGATTTCAGCAATCTGAGGAACCGAAACGTTGGGTTCCTGCATTTTCTGAAAGAGCTCCTGGTAAATCACTGGAAGGGTCGGAATCTCTTTGATGATTCCTTTGAGCTCCCTGGGATGGATATCCAGCAGTGATTTAGTGATGGTTTTGGCCACGATCGCTCCTCAGTGTTGGGCAAAATTCCCCCTTGCTAATGTGGTATCGACAGAAAAGGGATAAGTTTTAGCAGGATTTAATAAAAGCTGAGCCAGGGATTGTCATCCTGATGGTCGCTGACTTCACCGATGACAGCGCAGGCCAGGGCTTTTTCTTCCTTCAGCATGACAAGCATACCATCGAGTTTTTCTGCCGGGACAGACACCAAAAGGCCACCACTGGTTTGGGGGTCGTTGATCAACCCAATCATTCCCGCGCTCAGGCTCGGTTCATAGGCAATGGCCTGCCCTGTGAAACTGGCGTTGGACTGGGTTCCGCCGCAAGTGAACCCCTCGGTGCAGAGTTGCTCCGCATGGGGAAGCTGGGGAAGTGATGCCGTGTGGATGCGCAGATGCATCCCGGAACCCTGAGCCATTTCCAAAGCATGGCCGCTGAGACCAAAGCCGGTTACATCGGTGCAGGCGGTGGCGCCAAATTCAAACAACCGCATGCCGCATTTGTTCAGGGTGGTCATGCAGGTGACGAGGGCGTCGTATCCCGCCTGGTCCACCCGATCTTTTTTCAGGGCAGCCACCAGGGCGCCGGTGCCCAGGGGTTTGGTGAGGATCAGTTTGTCCCCCGGTTGAGCGGTGCTGTTGCGCAGGATGCGATCCGGGTGCACTTCTCCGGTCACGCTGAGTCCAAATTTGACTTCGTCATCGCGCACGGTGTGCCCACCGGCCACAGCACAGCCTGCTTCGGCGCAGGTGTCGGCGGCTCCAGCCAGGATTTCACCCAACACATGGTTGGGCAATCCCACCGGCGGATATCCCAAAAGGTTCAGGGCCATCAGGGGTGTGCCACCCATGGCGTACACATCGCTGATGGAGTTGGTGGCGGCGATGCGTCCAAAAATATGGGGATCATCCACGACCGGGGTGATGAAGTCGGCTGTCGAAACAATAGCCTTGTCGTCATTCAAACGATACACGCCGGCATCGTCCGCAGTGTCGAAACCAACCAGCAGGTTGGCCGGGTTTGCGGCTTTTATGGGCTCCAGAATTTGGCTCAAGTCCCCCGGACTGAGTTTGGCTGCTCAGCCGGCGCTCTTGGCAAATCGGGTCAGGGCGATACGTTCGTTGAAAGACATCTTCACCTCCTTTCGGTAAGGGTATTATGGATTTTTTTTTGGTTGTGTCAAGATGGGTCGTTGCTATTTGCCCTTCCCTTTAGCCTCCAGTTTAGCCCAGCTGTCTTTCAGGGTAACCGTGCGGTTGATGACCAGGGCTTCTGGTTTGGAATCCTTGGAATCCAGACAGAAGTAGCCATGCCGCATGAACTGCCAGCGGTCATCGGGGGTGACATCGGTGATGTTCACTTCCAGTTTGGCGTTGGGCAGAACTTCCAGACTTTCCGGGTTCAGGTTTTCCAGGAAGTGGCCTTCGGCTTCGGGGAATGGTTCCCGGAAGAGGTTGTCGTAGAGGCGCACTTCGGCTGTGACGGCATGCTCGGCGCTGACCCAGTGCAGGGTGCCTTTGACCTTGCGGCCGTCAGGGCTTTGGCCACCATAACTTTCAGGGTCGTAGGTGCAGTGCAGTTCGGTAATTTCACCTGCGTCATTCTTGATGAAATCGTTGCACTTGATGAAGTAGGCGTGTTTGAGACGCACTTCGGTGCCAGGTTTGAGACGGAAGAATTTGCGCGGTGCTTCCTCACGGAAATCCGTTTCTTCGATATACAGCTCCCGGCTGAACGGCACGGTGCGGGTGCCGGCGCTGTCATCCTCGGGGTTGTTGATGCATTCCATGTCTTCAACCTTGCCCTCGGGGTAGTTGGTGATCACAACTTTCAGGGGGCGCAGCACTCCCATGTACCGGGTGGCGGTCATGTTCAGTTCGTTGCGGATGGAAAACTTCAGCAAATCCAGATCCACAGTACTGTCGCGTTTGGCCACACCAATCATGTTGCAGAAACGGCGCACCGATTCGGTGGTGTAACCCAGCCGGCGCAGGCCGCTGATGGTGGGCATGCGGGGATCATCCCATCCCGAGACATGCTTTTCGGTGACCAGCTGCAGCAGCTTGCGTTTGCTCATGACGGTGTAGGTCAGGTTCAGCCGGGCGAACTCGATTTGCCGGGGCTTGTGGGGTACGGGCAGATTCTCAATGAACCACTCGTACAGGGGACGGTTCACCTCGAACTCCAATGTGCAGATGGAGTGGGTGATGCCCTCGATGGCGTCGCTCTGGCCGTGGGCAAAATCATACATGGGATAAATTTTCCAGGCGTCGCCGGTGCGGTGGTGGTGCACTTTGCGGATGCGGTAAATCAGCGGATCGCGCATTTTCATGTTGCTGTGGGCCATGTCGATTTTGGCTCGCAGGGTGTAGGCGCCTTCATCAAATTTGCCGTGTCGCATGCCTTCGAGCAATTCGAGGCTTTCTTCGGCAGAGCGGTCCCGGTCCGGGCTGGGCCGTCCCGCTTTTTTGACTGTTCCCCGATATTCACGAATTTCCGTCTCGTTCAAACTGCAGACGTAGGCCTTGCCTTCTTTGATGAGGTGCTGGGCCCATTCATAAAGTTGCTCAAAATAGTCGGAGGCGTAGAATTCCCGATCTTCCCAGTCGGCCCCCAGCCAGGCCATATCCGTCTTGATGGATTCCACGTACTCGGTGTCTTCCTTCTCCGGGTTGGTGTCGTCAAAACGCAGGTTGAATTTGCCGTTGAACTCAGCACTGACACCACTGTTCAGGACGATGCTTTTGGCGTGGCCGATGTGCAGGTAGCCGTTGGGCTCAGGCGGGAAACGGGTGTGCACCCGACCCTCGTTCAGGCCTTCGCTCTGGTCGTCGCGCACCTGGGTGCGGATGAAATCCAGATTTTCAGTGGTGTCGCCTGATTCGGCATCGACGGTTTTGCGGTCGTCGTTCATGGCTTGGGA
>JAOZJV010000493.1 GCA_029935695.1 Candidatus Krumholzibacteriia bacterium
CCAAAACACCAGAGACAGGAATAACCAGCCTGTGACCAGGGCCGCCGACAGCCGGGAGTTGCTGGCACAAGGGAGGGAAAAAACTAAACGAGGTCGTGCAGGACCCATGGTGGTCTCCAGACAATTAGCAGTGAAATACAAATTCAGGGGCCAACAACCGGGTTTCGGCTTCAAAGTGTATTATATGAATGAAGTGGACACGGGTCAATGACAGCCACCACTAAAATACACCTGCTGGATTATACCACGGGAATAAAAAAAAATTCCCCCTCGTCCGAAGACAAGGGGGAATTAATATCAGACTTTATCGGTACATAGCCTTGATCTGGTCCATGCGGACATGATCAGTAGCTGTGACAGTACCATTCAAAGCAAATACTGGGTTGGCAAAATCTCCGGACGAGGGATAAATCGAATGCAGGCCTTCATCACTGTCCAGAAGAACCATCACACCAGGGATGCTGGCGGGAAGAGCAGGTGCCAAGTAAAGATAGGCAGCGGAACTGGCATCGAAAACCATTACGTTCTGAATGCAAACGGTCACGAAACCACCATCGCCAACCAAAAGAGGGGTGCCAAAACCGGCAATGTGACTGTCATCGGTGCCGATGTCGATCACGCTGTCGTGGGTCCAGGCAGGGTTGCCCAAAAGCATGGCGCTGGCGCCACCAAGGACAAACTTAAATTCAATACCACCGATGGCAAGAATGTCCGTGTCTGTGTCATGGTTGTAGGGATTCGACAGAACAACGTATACATCATTCTGGGAATTCGCTGCAGCAGTAGCAGAGGCGGCAGTCATGTCGTCATCGGTATAACAACCCAATTGGTTGTAAGCGGCAAATCCTGTGCTGGGAGCCAGCAACGAGAGGGCCGCCAGTGCGGTAACGGCAAAAAGCAATTTCTTCATGTTCGGTTTCCCCTTTCTTGGAAAATCCTTTTTTCAGCCCTGGGGTCCTGTTGTTTTCTGCTGGCCGAGACCCCGCGAGCGTGTTCCTTCTGATGCAATCCTAAAGCTGAACTTGCGGTGTCTTATTCGGCTAGCACTTGTCTGCCGGAAAAGATACCCGCTGTCAACCTCGACCACAAGCATTGTTTTCGGGTAAATCAAAAATTAATTTACCGAAAAAACGAGGTCTGGCCTGCAATCACAGAATTAAGGTACGTGCAAATGCCGTACCCAACAAGGAGCATCTTTCATTATTTGATCTAAATTATGGATTAAACGGCCTTAAGAACAAAAAAAGCCCGAACCAAAGGTTCGGGCTTTTTGCGGCAAAACCGCAATCATCACAAGCTGTGAGGCAACAATTACCGGTAAAGGCTCTTGATACCGTCGAAGCTCACGTCATCAGTGGCAACCACGGAGCAAGGTGCACCGTTGATCTCTGCACCATATCCGCTTTCAGCACTCAGGCCGACGCTCAGCAATTCGCCATCCGCAAGAAGAATCACGGGATAAGCAGGATCGATGGAGCTGGGAATGGTTCCGTGCATGGTGAAACCAACAGCTTCAAGAGCTGTGTCCATGTACATCACGCTCAGAGTAGCCAGGAAGGTCACAGGAGCAGTCACGGTAGGAGAACCGAAACCAACAATGTGGTTTCCAGCTTCACCAACGTCGATAACCGAAGGGTTGTCGAAGGTGGTGGAAAGAACCATGGCGCTACCTTCAATGGTGTAACCGACTTCAAAGCCATAAAGCTCATCAGCAACCATGTTGGTCATAACCAGGTACATGGGAATGGTGTCATAGGCATTAACACCACTGACGCAAGGGAAATCAGCTTCGGTATCGAAGTAGAAACCCATCATGTTATCATCGGGGTCGACAATAGCGAAAGCCGAGGTGGCGATCAACATTGCCATCAGCAGAACTATCAACTTTTTCATTTGTTTTCTCCTATAGAAGATTATGCAGGTACCAAAGGTGTTTTTTGCTGTGCAAAAACTCGGGCGAGTTGTTGCGTGGTCCCGCTTCCTGCAAAAGCAGGACCACCCAGAATCTGATCACCAGCAGAAAGCTAAGTTGCTCTCCCAACTTTCAGGGCACAGCCCCTCAAGTATGTTGTCCAGCCAGCGTCAAACTTAAACTTACATTCACGGTCATCCGTGAAAATGAGTTGACCGACTTAGGGGCAAGCTGTGCCAGAACCCTGAGCCAAACGACCAACGTCGGTAAGGTTCAAGACACCATCAGCCGAGAAATCAGCCGAGAAGTGGTATTCGCCATAGAAGACGCTGGAGAAGTTACCAACATCAGCCAGGTTCACAGCGCCGTCGCCGTTCATGTCAGCACTGTTGAAGTGCAGGGCGAAAGGAGCTTGATCCAGAGGGAGTCCGTTGATGTAAACCACGGTGAAATCGGTGCTAAAGCCACCAGCATTCACAGGGTCAGCCCATTCGGTCTCACCAGCAGCGTTGGTTGTATTATCAGCAACGGTACCACCGGTGCAAGCAACCATGCCGTTGTCCTGGGATTCCAGCCACATGTCTTCCGAAGGGAAGTCAGCGACAGGAGCGCCATAAGCATCAAGAACAACCATGGTGATAGTAGCATCGATTACGGTGCCATCCATGTAGATCTGAGCTTCGTTGAAAGCGCTGCCGCCAGCGTTGGGCAAGTTAAACAGAGCCACAGTTTCAGATGTGACGCCGTCCATGTTAGCTAAGGTCAATGCCATATCAGGGATACCAGCGGTGGCCATAGTGGCGCTGCTGAGAACCAAAATACAAACAAAAAGACCCATGATTTTCCGAAGAACCATTAGGTTACCTCCAAAATAAGGTAAGTACAAGCGAGGGTGGCTAACCCAGGCGAAAATGATGACAACTGCGTTGAGCTCTCCTTCCCACTCACATATCCATCACTTGACGAGATAAGATTACCATAAACAACAAGACGATGCAACCCTATATTTCTGTTGAACTGAGGAAATTTAAAAAAAAGAACGGCAAATTTGTCTAAAAGGCAAAAAACAACCCCGAACCATCATTTTAAGGCTCGGGGTTATTTTTTGATATATGGTAGGCGAAGAGAGATTCGAACTCCCGACTTCCTGCGTGTAAAGCAGGCGCTCTAGCCAGCTGAACTATTCGCCCACACTTTTTCTGAAGGACTGCCAGATGAAAAAGGGAAGCAAAACGCAATATCCCCCCACCAGCAGCAAGGGCCCCAGGGATAACTTTCCTGCAGACAAACTGATAAAACCAATGGCAATGCATGCCAGTGAAAGCCAAAGCAGGGTTGTCTTA
>JAOZJV010000977.1 GCA_029935695.1 Candidatus Krumholzibacteriia bacterium
TCGGCCACGAACGCGGGGCCTTCACCGGTGCTGTTTCACGCAAGCCCGGCCGGCTCGAAGGGGCAGGTGGCGGCACCGCTTTTCTTGATGAGATTGGCGACATCAGCCCTGGCCTGCAGACCAAACTTCTGCACTTTCTGGAGACTGGTGAATTTGAAAGAGTGGGCGGCAACCACACCGTGCATGTGGATTGCCGCATTGTGGCCGCCACCAACAAGGACCTGGCGGCGGAAGTGGAAGCCGGGCGTTTCCGGGAAGATTTGTATTACCGCCTGAACGTCATCAATCTGCGGGTGCCCCCCTTGCGGGAACGACCCGAAGATGTGGCTCTTCTGGGCCGCCATTTTTTATCTGAGTTTGCCCAGGACATGAAACGCGGCGCTGCTGAATTTGCTCCGAAAACCTTGCAGATTATGGAATCCTACCAATGGCCCGGAAATGTGCGGCAACTCAGAAACGCAGTGGAACGCATGGTTGTTTTGGCGACGGGCAGTGTTCTGGGACCCGAATTGCTGCCCCCGGAAATCAGAAATCCAGGCCAGGCCGATCTTTTGAAGACCGACCTTGAAGACCTGGATTTTCGTGAGGCTGTGGCCAGCTTCAAACGCAATCTTCTGACCCGGGCGCTCGACAGTTGTGCCGGCAACCAAACCAAAGCATCCGAGAAGCTGGGTCTGCAACGCAGTTATTTGAACCGGCTGCTGAAAGACCTGGGCTTAAGAAGCGAGTAGTTACTCGCTGAGCGTCACCATCACGGGCCAAAGCTCGGGCGAGGTCATGATCTTGCCCACCCGCTGCTGCCACATTTCTCCGAATTGGGCAACCTGCTCCGGACCGGCGGCGCCGGACATGATGGCCTGCATCACTGCACCCTGACTGGGATGCGGAGGCACGGCTGAGGCTTCGTAATCGACTCCGATGCTCTGCCCGTTGTCTACCCGCGTGAAACGCACTTCAGCCACCTGCGACACTCCGTATTCCAACAAACCAGAGCGCTTGAATTTGG
>JAOZJV010000494.1 GCA_029935695.1 Candidatus Krumholzibacteriia bacterium
AATGTATGGGTATGAGGGTCTGGGCTGTATCTACTGGCACATGGTGGCCTAATTGCTGCTTGCGGTGCAGGAGACCATTGAACGGGCCTCGGCTGAGGAATGTTCACCGCAGATCATGGACCGCCTCAAGCGCATGTATTATCGAGTGCGTGCCGGCATTGGCTACGAAAAAACCGTGGCTGAATACGGGGCTTTCCCCACTGATCCCTACTCGCACACTCCTCCATCCGGCGGAGCCAAGCAACCGGGCATGACCGGTCAGGTGAAAGAGGAAATTCTCACCCGACGCGGTGAGCTGGGCATTATGGTCGAAGAAGGAACCCTTCGTTTTGCCCCCACTCTGTTGCGGGAAGATGAATTCCTTACCAAGGCCAACACCTTCAACTATGTGGATGTTCATGGAAATGAACACAGCCACTTGCTGCCTGTTTCAAGTCTTGCTTTCACCCTCTGCCAGGTGCCGGTGGTTTATGAGCGGGCAGACCAACAGGCTGCCATCCGGGTTTCTCTCAGCGATGGCACCCAACAACAAATTCCCGGCAATATTCTGGACACCCAAATGGCTGGCGAGATCTTTTCGCGCAGCGGAAAGGTGGAATTGATACGGGTTATGTTGCCCCAAACCAAGAATTAAGCAAAATTCGCCTAAAAAAACCGAAAATTGTCACTTTTGGACTTGATTCGGTTACCGAACTTAGTTTATAATGTACCTACGAACAAAAACGGCAAAGCCTCTCACGTGAGACTGCGCCAGAAAACTAAAGTCTCAAGTCGTCTTTCGAGTCAACTCCAACAAGAGGTCATAACAATGAAAAAATTAGCTATCGCAACCCTCGCAGCCATTCTCATGGCCTGCATGATTCCCGCAGCCGGCTTTGCCCAGCTTGCCCCCTACAGCCAGGACTTTGAAGGTCTCGTGCAGAGCGACACCGACGCCCTGACCAACGACGGCTGGCTGATCTTTGCCAACGTTTTCGGACCTGACATGAGCTACTGGTATGGTTATGGCGTGTTCGGTGCTCCCAATGACGGTGCCGCATTCTGCCAGATCGTCGTCGGCGAAGGTGGCGGCGAACAGGGTGAGCAGCAATTGGTAACCTTCAGCGATTATAACAACGCTGATCACGCCAACGGTGCATTCATCGAAACCAACCTCTTCCAGGAACAAGTTGTGACCGAAGACAGCATTGGTGAAACCTGGGTTTTCAGCTTCCAGGCCAAGCTGGGTAACATTGTGGATCCTTCCACCGCCCACGCTTTCATCAAAACCCTGGACCCCAACAACGGCTGGGCAACCACCAACTTCATCACCGAAGAAATGACCAGCATCTCTGAGACCTGGAATGCCTATTCCATCTCTCTGACCATCGATGAAGGTCTTGTGGGACAGATCCTGCAAATTGGTTTCATGAACCTGGCCACCAACTACGACAGCTCAGGTATCTTCTATGACAACATCAACTTCAACATTGAAGGTTCCGTAGCCACACAGTCCACCACCCTGGACAACCTGAAGTCTCTGTACCGGTAAGTATGAACCGTGTTACTCTGAGCAAACAAACTCCCCCTGCCATGCATCATTGGCAGGGGGAGTTTTTTCACTGATCTGCCACCGCTGAACAGGAAGTTCTCATGAGCACTCCACGTCATTTCAAGACGGCCCCCGAAGATCGTATTCCCCTGAAACACAAATTGGCTTATGGAGCCGGCGCCTTCGTCAACAACCTGCTGGCCGCCGCCAGTGGTGGCATGATGATTGTGCTCAATCTGGGCTTGGGAATGAACCCCGCTCTGGTCGGCCTGCTCGGAGCATTGCCCCGCCTGACTGATGCCTTCACTGATCCGCTCATGGGATACATCTCCGACAATGCCCACACCCGCTGGGGCCGCCGTCGTCCTTTTATCTTCGCTGGTGTTATTGCCGCCGGAATCATTTTTGCTCTGCTGTGGCAGTTGCCCCGTGGACAAAGTGAAACCTTCTATTTCATATTTTTCCTGGTCGGCTCGATTATCTTTTTCATGGGATATACAATTTTTGCCACACCCTGGGTGGCCCTGGGTTACGAACTGACCCCCGACTACCACGAACGCACACGCCTGATGGGCACCCAGAATTTTATCGGCCAGCTGGCTTACGTCGTTTCTCCCTGGTTTCTGTGGATCATGACCTACGAAGGATTTTTCAAGGATCAGGTGGCCGGTGCCGCGGGCCTGGCCATCATTATCGCCATCGTAGCCATTGGTCTGGGCATTCTGCCAGCCATTTTCCTGCGTGAACGCATGCAGAATGTGATTAAGGTTGAAACCACCGCAACCGCCCGTCAAAAGCGGAGCTTCCGCGAAAACATGGCCGAGTTTTTTCAGGGTTTTGGCATCACCCTTTCGTCTCGGCCCTTTCTCAAGCTCTGCCTGGCCACCTTCATGGTTTTCAACGGATTCATGCTGGTGGCTTCTTTCCAGTTCTATGTCATCATCTATTACGTAACCGGTGGAGACCAGACTGCTGGCGCCAAATACGCCGGCTACGCAGGAACCCTGGGAGCTGTGTGCACCTTTGCCGTGGTGATTTTTGTGACCTGGCTTGCCACCCGCATCGGCAAGCGTAAGGCATTTTTCATCGCCACCGGAGTGTCCATCATCGGCTACGGATTAAAATGGGTTTGCTACAACCCCGACATGCCCCTGATGGTGCTTCTGCCCGCTCCGCTGATTGCCTTTGGCCTCGGCGGTCTGTTCACATTGATGCCGTCCATGATTGCCGATGTGGTTGACGCCGATGAGCTGAAAACACACCAGCGCCGGGAAGGCATGTTTGGATCCATCTTCTGGTGGATGGTCAAATTGGGCATGGCCGCAGCGTTGGCCCTCGGCGGGTATCTGCTGAACGCCACCGGGTTCGATGTGGACCTTGGCGGCAACCAGTCCACCCAAACCATCACCTTGCTGCGCATCTTCGATGCAGCCATTCCCATGGTGACTTCGGCCATTGCCATCTGGGCCGTGGCCACTTTCCCCATCACTGAAACTGTCGCCCATGAAATTCGGTTAGAGCTTGAACAACGCAGGGGAAAAGCATGATGAAAAAACTGCTGATCACTCTTCTGATGGTGTGGGCCGGCAGTGCGGCTGCTGAATTGCAAATTCGCGAAAACCCTTTTGCAAACCACAGCGGAGGATTCGCCGTGGCTTACGGTCCCCATCGTGATGGCCAGCATCCCGGCGGCCCTGCCCCTTCGGCTG
>JAOZJV010000495.1 GCA_029935695.1 Candidatus Krumholzibacteriia bacterium
TTACCCGTGGCTGATCCTGTTACCGGCAACAACGCTCGGGCTGTTCAGTACAGCGGTGTTAAACCTGAACAACACACGCGATATGGAAAACGATCTTAAATCGGGCAAAAAGACGGTGGCAGCCAGAACGATCAGAATCAGCAGAGAGAAGAAAACGCCCCCGGATATCAACAAGATGCGCCATAACTTTTTCACGAAATCTCATCCTCCCGCATAAACGATCCCACAATGCGGCCACCACCGAGAACCACATCGTCCTGGTAGAGAACCAGCCCCTGGCCTGGGGCCGCACCATCAACTGGTTCGGCCAACTCCACCCGCATGGTACCATCGTTGGCAAGATTCCACGTTTTGACCAGGGCACCACCGTGCCGGTGCCGCAGACGGGCATGGACGGGTTTTCCCGGCTCGGGGCCTTCGGGCGGAAAATCAGGAACTGCCGGTGCAAAACCATCAGCCAGGACGCCGTTGGTGGCCAGCTCATGACGCTGCCCCACCACCAGGCGACTGGTGCTCAAGTCCAGAGAGAGAACGTACAGAGGTTCTGGAGCAGCAATGCCCAGACCTCGCCTCTGGCCCACTGTGTAGTGAATCAAGCCTTTGTGAGTACCCAGCACCTTGCCCTGCCGGTCGACAATTTCGCCCGACCTGGTGGCCTGGTCATCACCAAAAAGGAAGGCCCGGTCACCGTCGGGAACAAAACAGATTTCCTGGCTGTCGCGTTTGTCCGCCACGGCGATGCCCAGCTCGCCGGCAGCGCGCCGCACCTCGGTTTTATCCCACCAGCCAAGAGGAAAAATCAACTCGTCAAACAGTTCCGGGGCCACCGCGTGCAGGAAATAGCTCTGATCCTTGGCTGGATCAAGCCCCTTGAGAAGACGCCCACCAGGCACCGAGTGATCCATGCGGGCATAATGTCCCGTGGCGGCAAAACGGCAGCCCTGACGCCGGGCCAGGCGCACAAACTCGGGGAAGCGGACGTCGGCGTTGCAAGCCAGGCAGGGATTGGGTGTTAGAGCGGTGCTGTAATCATGAATAAAGGGATCAATCACCCTCTGCCGGAAAGACTCCTCCACACCGTGGACCCAATGGGTGGCCCCGAAACGGCGGGCCAGCAGGCGGGCATCCTCGATGGCGTCCAGAGAGCAGCAGCTTTGTTCACCAGGATCAATATCTTCTTCGGAATAACAGAAATTCTTGAAGGTTACGCACTGAACATCGCAGCCCAATTCCTGCAACACGGCCAGAGCCAGGGCGCTGTCCACCCCACCGCTAATACCAAGCAAAACCCCTGTGCCCGGCGGCAAGGCCAAGCGCAGGGGTTCAGGGATTTCCAGCGGAAAAGGCATCAGTGACTGGTCTTGGCGCCAGAAGGAACCTCGGTGTTCATCAGGTCCTTGACGATTTGAATGTTATCCCGGGAACGCTCGCCAATATCACCATCAGGATCATTTTTCACAGCCAGTTCCCACTCGTTGATGGCTTCGCGGTAGATTTTTGCCTCGGCAAACATGATGGCCATGTTGTAATGGGCCAGGGAACTGCCCGGGTCGTTATCCAGAACTTTCTGGAATTCGGCCTTGGCATCCATTGTGCGACGCTGGCGCAAATACAGGCTGCCCAGGTTGCAGCGGGCTTTTTCATCCAGGGGAGCAACTTCCAGGGCCAGCAGATAATAGGACTCGGCCTTGGCAACCTTCTGATCACGGTCCGCGCGGCCGCTCAGCTGTTCCGAGCGATCATCCCATAAAGAGCCCAGGTTCACCAGGGCTTCGATGAAAGTGCTGTCCAATGCCACAGCGGCATTGAAATAAACCTCGGCGCTGTCGAGCAGGGTGTTGGCCTGGGAAGATCCCCAGCCATGAAGATGGGCCGAGTCACTGGCTGCCACGTAATAATTATTACCGGTCATGTAGGTGGCAAAAGCAGCCCGGGGCATGCCTGCTGATGCAATGGCGCGCAGGGAATCTGCCTGGGCTGCAGAATCCAGGTCATTCATCTGGAGAATAAACTGATCCAAATCGGACTGGGGCACTCCATCCTTGCAGCCAATCATCCCCAGGCTTGAAGCAACCAGAAGCAGTAAAATCAAAACAACATTGGAGCCTCGCATGGCCAATCTCCTTTTATTTGTATCTTTGGTTTAACAGCAAAAAATCGCTCCAGCCCCTGAATATCCGGGCTTCCAGCGAAACTCTACCACCATTTTTCCAGGCCGGAGACTGAAATTGTTCCCCGCCAAACTTTACTTTCCCTAGCATTGTTCGCCATATCTCCTATGAGACTGTAGGATAAAGCGATGTCCATCATACCCATTTTTTTCCGAAAGGGAAAGCCAGTCCCAATACTGAAAGTTTTTTCCTCCACCTCGGCACCATTGACCAGGAACCCCCAGCGGCGGTACCGGGCACCCAGACGCAAGGGCATATTTCCGCTGCCACCGTGCCTTTCAAAACCCACCACTTTCTCCAGCCCCAAGGCAAGAGAGTACTCGTCAATCATGTCATCGGCCCAGTCCTGATTGCCTTCGAAATCGCTGAATTTCTGCATGGTTGCATCGGCCCCCACCTGCCAGCGGTCTGAAAGTTTGGCCTGAAAACCAGCCCGGTACGTATCGGGAAGATCAAGGGTCCAGGTGGTATTATACTTGGCTCCAACACCACCCATGGAGACTTTCCGATTCACCGCCAGATCATGGGCAGGGGTAAAGCTGGCCCCCAGCGCCAGGGAATTAGGCGACCCCAGATGGATGGACCAGGTGGTCATCGTCCCGCTGAATTCATCCTTTTGCTCGGTACCACTGGCCAGAAACAAAGGCGACCCATTGGGAGCAGCAGGGAAAAGATAAAAATTCGTCAAGGATTCGCGGATGGTTCCGTTGACCAGGCCGACAGTGGCTCCCAGCGAAAAACCGTTGATGACTTTCAAACTCAGGCCCATGGGAACCTGCCAGAGAGATCCATCGCGAATGAACTGCTGGTTGCCGGTGATGGTGTCTTCCATGGCAAACCATGTCATCTCACTCATGGTCCGGTACTCGAATGCACGATTCACTTGAAAACCGGTGCTGAACGCCAACCGGCTTTTGATGATGGGCAGTCCCACCCGCACATCCGGAATAAGGGTGCGATGGGTGGTTCGGGAACCCTGCTCGTCCTCGCTCATGGTCTTTTCGCCGTACACGGTGAATCTCACGGCCACATGCCGCAGAGCAGAAAGAGAAGCAACATTTAAAAACC
>JAOZJV010000496.1 GCA_029935695.1 Candidatus Krumholzibacteriia bacterium
CAACAGTTGCCGGTCATAGCATTGGAGAGTTCAGCGCCGCCGTGGCCGCTGGTGTTATTGAGCCTTCCGATGGGCTCAAAATTGTGCGCCGCCGTGGAGAATTGATGTTTGCTGCCGGGCAGGAAATTCCAGGCACCATGGCTGCCGTCATGGGACTCAAGGGTTCCCAGGTCACCGAAATTTGCGCCCAGGTGAGTGCAGATGCCGGTGTGGTGGTCCTGGCCAATCACAATTCAGAAGTTCAGGTGGTCATTTCCGGTGAAGTTGCCGCTGTGGCCGCCGCAGGCGAGGCTCTTAAAGCAGCCGGAGCCCGACGGGTGATACCTTTGAACGTCAGCGGTGCTTTTCATTCTCCCCTGCTGAAGGGCGCTGGAGCCAGTTTTACTGAATTTCTCAAGGATATCACCTTCAAAGATGCCCAGGTGCCTTTGGTGGCTAATGTTTCAGCCTCTGCGGTAACTGCTGCAGCTGACCTTGTGGACGGTTTTGGTCGTCAGCTCACTGCTCCCGTGCGTTGGCACGAAACCATGGAGCTTCTGGCCGGTTCTGAAGATGATCGTCCCAAAATTATTCTGGAAGTGGGACCGGGAAAAGTCCTTTCAAATCTTGCCCGGCGCACGTACCCTGACGTCAAGTTTGTGCCAGTGGGCACTGCCGCCGATTTGGACGGAATCCTTGACATCCTGCAGGAAAACCTTTAAATGACCTTCGAGGAGGCATGAAATAATGAGCAACCGAGCCATCATCGTCACAGGAGCAAGCCGGGGAATTGGCGCGGACATAGCCCGCGAACTTGCTGCTGCCGGTTATGATTTGGCCCTGGTGGCCCGCAGTGCCGGACCCTTGAACGATCTGGCCGCTGAACTGAGTGGCGATGTAAAAGTCAAAGCCTGGCCTGGAGACATCTCCAACTGGGAAGAGGTCGAACGCATCGTCAAAGAGGTTCACACGGAGTTTGGTGCCATCTATGGACTGGTCAACAACGCCGGTGTGACCCAGGATGGCCTGTTTATGCGCATGAGTCCCGAGAACTGGAAGAAACCTATTGACATCAATTTGAATGGCACCTTCTACTTTACAAGGGCCACCGCACCCATTATGATGCGCCAGCGCGAGGGACGAATTATCAATATTTCGTCCGTAATCGGCTTGACCGGTAATGCCGGCCAAGCTAATTATGCCGCCTCCAAGGCCGGCATCATTGCCCTGACCAAATCAGTAGCCAAGGAACTGGGCGGTCGTGGAGTGACTGCAAACGCTATCGCTCCCGGCTTTATAGCTACTGAAATGACCGATGACCTTCCTGAGAAGGTCCGCACGACAATGCTCAGCCAAATCCCGCTCAAGCGATTTGGTGAAGGCAAAGACGTGGCGGGTGTGGTCAAGTTCCTATTGTCCGAAGAGGCCTCCTACATCACCGCACAAACGCTGGTGGTCGATGGCGGCATGATTTCTTAGTCCCAACACGTTACCCAGGAGGGTTACCTGATTATGGCAAGCATTGAGGAAAAGGTGTACGAGATTATCCAGCGCAAGCTGAGTGTCAACGCCGAGCAGATTACCCCTGAAGCGTCGTTCACCGAAGATCTCGGTGCCGATAGCCTCGACACCGTCGAATTGGTGATGGATCTTGAAGAAGAGTTCAACATCACGATTCCTGAAGAGGAACAGGAAAACCTGAAAACAGTTCAGGATGCCATCGATTATCTCGAAACGCATCTGGACTGAAAAGGCCCCTGATTTCGGACCGGACCGTTCTTTTGAATGTGGTTCGGATTGTATTTCCGGTCCCATTCGCTTTGAGAGTGGGACCGGATTTGGTATAGCCATGGAGGTTTCTTTTGGAGTCCCGTAAAGTAGTCATCACAGGCTTGGGTATGATCAATTCTGTCGGCAATGATCGCAGCAGCTGTTGGGAAGCACTCAAGACCGGGAAAAATGGCATTGCCCCCATTGAAAACTTCGACACCGAAGGTTTTAAGGTTACTTTTGCCGGTGAAGTCAAAGGTTTTGATCCCCAGGATGTCATGGACGCCAAGGAAGCCCGCAAAGCCGATCGCTTCTGCCATCTGGCCATGTCTGCTGCTGTTCAGGCCATGGAACAGGCAGATATCCGTGAAATTGCTGATCCGTACCGTGCCGGTGTCATCATCGGTTCTGGTATTGGCGGCATGATCACCTTTGAAGAACAGCATTCGCGGCTGCTCAAACGCGGACCGCGCGGGGTTTCTCCCATGTTCATTCCCATGATGATTGGCGATATGGCCAGTGGTCTGGTCAGTATCCGTTATGGATTCAGGGGTGCCAACTACTGCACAGTCAGTGCCTGCGCCAGTGGCGGACATGCCATCGGGTCGGCCTATGATCAAATTCTTCTCGGGCACGCAGATGTCATGATTTGTGGCGGGGCCGAAGCGTCGGTCAGTCCCATGGCTTTGTCCGGTTTTGCTAATATGCGCGCCCTTTCGACCCGTAATGATGACCCGGCCAAGGCCTGTCGTCCTTTCGACAAAGAACGTGATGGCTTCATTTTAGGCGAAGGTGCCGGGGTTCTGGTTTTGGAAGCCGAAGAGCATGCCTTGGCCAGGGGTGCTGAAATTCTGGGTGAATTCTGTGGCTACGGCATGACCGGCGATGCCTACCACATGACCCAGCCCGACACCGAAGGTCGCGGAGCCTTTGGCAGCATGGCCCAGGCTTTGCGCACCAGTGGACTGAAACCGGAGCAGGTGGGCTACATCAATGCCCATGGCACCAGCACCTATTTCAACGACAAGGTTGAATCGGCGTCCATCCGCAATGTTTTTGGTGCTCACGCCGACAACATCAAGATCAGTTCCACCAAGAGCATGATCGGGCATTTGCTGGGAGCTGCTGGAGCCGTGGAAGCGGTTATCACCACATTGGCTCTCAAAGATGGCATTTTGCCGCCGACAATTAACTACGAAACACCAGATCCAGAGTGCGACCTCTTTTATTGCCCACACACGGCGATTGAAGAAAAAGTCGACTATGCATTTTCCAATTCATTCGGATTCGGCGGTCACAATGTGACGCTCAGCTTCGGCGCACGCCGCTGATTTCGGTGAGGGCGGATGGAGCCCCCAAACCATGGGATTGAAGGATAGCCTGCAACAAATACTGTCCCGGCTGGGTGGTCCAACCCCGGCTGGGCAGGATTTTGCCTCCAAAGGTCCTGGTGGATCCGGCGCTTCAGGCAATCTGCCGGTGG
>JAOZJV010000978.1 GCA_029935695.1 Candidatus Krumholzibacteriia bacterium
ACTCCAATCAACATCTGGTCGGGATTGGGTTTGTGAAAATGCACCTGTTGGGCCATTTGCCGCACCAATTCCATGGGCAAAGGCCACCGGGTGTTCATATCACGGGCCGTAAGTCCCAGAAAAGGTCCGGCGGTTAAGATACGATCGCCAAAATACTGATTGCTTGAAAGCGGTGGTCTGATTTCAAAATTGACCGCGGGCCATGAGTCGGGATGCGAAGGCCCCATTCGCAAACGCGCACCACTGGCGAGGGCAGCCAGTTCCAGGCGGGGAGCTGGTTTTTGAGACATGACCACGGCCATATCGTATTGCCCTTTACCGAGTTGTCGCAACAGCGAAGTGAAAGCGGGTAACCAGGGATTCAGCTGGCCTTCCTTGTACACGATGCATTGTTTGACCAGTCCGCTGGGAACCATCAAATCCTGATGTTTTTGCGGCAGCAGGAAATCAATCCGGGCCGCCGGGTAATTCTTGCGTATGGCCTTGATCAAAGGAATGTGAAACACCAATTCGGAGAGATCACCGGAATCAATACAGAGAATTTTGCTGGTGTCGGTCAGGGCACCAGGCAGAATGAAGGGCGTGGCCGTCCCCTTGCGAAAGAAAGGCCGCATCATTGAAGTGATCATTCGGTGTTCCGACACGCGGCAAGCCTTTCTCAGATGGTGCCTTCAGCAATTTCGGGGAAGATGGTGTCCCACACCTCATCCACGTGGCTGACGGGCACAAATTCAATGGCGTCACGAACTTCTTCAGGAATTTCTTCAAGATCAACTTCGTTGGTGGCGGGAATAATGATCTGCTTGATTCCCACCCGGTGAGCCGCCAGGACTTTTTCAAGCAAACCACCAATGGGCAGCACCGCACCTGTCAGAGTGATTTCACCCGTCATGGCCGTGTATCTGCTCAGTGGTTTTTTGAGCATCAGTGAAAGCAATACCGATGCCATGGCGATGCCTGCGCTGGGGCCATCCTTGGGAGTGGCGCCAGCGGGTAAGTGT
>JAOZJV010000497.1 GCA_029935695.1 Candidatus Krumholzibacteriia bacterium
CTGGAGACAGTGCGCAAGGCGGCTATGGAGGTGCGCAAGCCCACCATGTATGGCGAATTGATCATCGCCGTGGTTTTTCTGCCCGTCCTGACACTCGAAGGCATTGAAGGTCGGCTTTTTAAGCCCATGGCCCTGACCCTGTTGTTTGCACTGGCCGGGTCTCTGGTTTTTTCATTAACCCTGATGCCGGTGCTGGCCAGTCTGTTGCTCAAAGGGCAGACTGATAACAAGCCGAATAAACTTTCTGCCATTTTGCGGCGGGGTTATTCACCCATTCTCGACTTTGCTGTTCGCCACCGCCGGGCTGTTCTGGCCAGTGCCGCAGGACTTCTTCTTTGTGGAATGGGACTGGCCACCCGCCTGGGTTCGGAATTCATACCGCGGCTGTCTGAAGGCGGGATCGTCATCAACACTGTGCGGCTTTCCGGTGTGTCCCTGGAAGAATCGGTGAGGTACGGCACCCAGTTGGAAAAGGTGATTCTGAAAAAATACCCGGATGAAGTTCGGGATGTCTGGGCCAGAACGGGCACAGCAGAGGTTGCCACCGACCCCATGGGCATTGAGTTGTCGGATGTATTCATTACTCTCAAAGATCGGGACCAATGGACCCGGGCAAAAAACCAGGACGATCTGGTGGATCTCATGAGCGAGGAGTTGTCCGTATTGCCCGGCATGCGACTCATCTTCACCCAGCCCATCGAAATGAGGGTGAATGAGATGATTGCCGGCATCCGCACAGATGTGGGCATCAAGGTTTTTGGAGATGATCTGGACAAACTGAGCGAAGTGGCTGCCCAGGTGGGCAAGGTTCTGGAAACCATCGAAGGAAATGCGGATATCTACGTGGAGCAGATCACTGGTCAGCCGGTGTTGCAGGTCAGGGTTGATCAGGATGCCATCGCCCGGCACGGGGTGTCGGCCCGCCATGTGCTTGAGCTGGTGGAAGCCGTGGGTGGGATAGTGGTGGGTGAAATCAGGGAAGATCAGCGCCGGTTCGATCTGGTGGTGCGGCTGCCTGAACGGTACCGCGACAACCCCGATGCGGTGCGCAGAATTCTGGTGCCAACGGCTACCGGTGGACGGATTTCCCTGGACCAATTGGCAATCATCAGCCAGATCGAAGGCCCGTCGACCATAACCCGGGAATGGCAGCGACGGCGCATTGTGGTGCAAAGCAATGTGCGCGGGCGTGATGTGGGCGGTTTTGTGGCCGAAGCCAGGGAAAGAATTCTGGCGGAAGTTGATTTGCCTGCCGGTTATTTTGTCAGTTTTGCGGGACAATTCGAGAACATGGAGCGGGCACGACTGCGGCTCATGATCGTGGTGCCGCTGGCCCTTTTGCTGGTTTTCTTTCTTCTGTACACAAGCACCAACTCTGTGCGTGATGCATTGATGATTTTTTCCGGAGCTCCCTTTGCCGCCCTGGGAGGGGTGCTTGCTTTGTGGTTGCGCGGCATGCCTTTCACGATATCTGCCGGGGTGGGGTTTGTGGCGGTTTCCGGAGTGGCCATGCTGGCCGGACTGGTTCTGGTTTCAACCATTAAAAGGGCTCTGGCGGAAGGAGTTCCGTTGGAAACAGCTGTTTCAGAGAGCGCTCTGACCCGCTTGCGCCCCATTTTGATGACAACTCTGGTGGCGGCACTGGGGTTTGTGCCCATGGCTTTTAACAGCGGTGTGGGGGCAGAGGTTCAGAGGCCGCTGGCTACGGTTGTTGTTGGCGGGGTGCTTTCAGCAAACGTTCTGACGCTGATTGTTTTGCCTGCGATTTATCGGTTGTTTGGAAAGGAGAATTCCGACGCGATCGAGGAATAAATTGGTTGTTCTTCTTTAATTGAAAAATCATCTATGGTCGCTGGCCCAGAATTCTTGCCGGCAGAAAAATGATTGCCTTGAAAAGTTCTGCGGCCACTTGCGTCGGTTGTGACTGCAGTTACATTCCTGTTTTTTTCAAATATATATCCCAATATGCTTGCCCCATGCTTTCCAGGGAAAATGATTCAGCTTGTTTTTCAAGCCCGTTTTTCCCCAGAATTTGAGCTGATTCAGGATCTTTAACCAAATCCATCATTGCCTTGGCCCAGCCTTGGGTATCCCCAGAGGACACCAGCCTGGCCGTGGTTCCTTCTTCCAGAATCTCAGCCAATCCTCCAACACTGGAGGCAATAATTGGAGTGCCCAAGCTCATGGTTTCCAGAATGGTATAAGGCAGGCCTTCATGAAGTGAAGGCATGAGCAAAGCATCAATGTGGGCCAAATAATCATAAATGTTTGCTTTAAATCCCAAAAAGCGGACGCGGTCTCCCAATTGCAGTTCATCGGCAAGAGCTTTCAGCTCTTCAAGAGAAGGCCCCGTTCCAATGATATTTAAAACAGCTCTTGTTTCAGGATCGAATATTTTCATGGCATGCAAAGCGGTTTCCAAATTTTTTACGGCTGACACTCGGCCAACTGCTGCAAAATTGAACACGCCTTCGGCCAAATCCAGGGGGCGGGGAAACTCTTCATGACCAACTGGATCAATTCCATTGTGAATGCTGAAGGAATTTGTTCCTTCACCACTGCCCAGGTATCTGATTCGTAAATCCTCTGTAACGTAACAGTCGGTAGCTTTTGTACTTTTGGAGGCTGTTTTTTCTAACCAGGAATAAAGATTTCCTTTGATCCATGGCAAGGAAAGAAAGGGCGCAGGTTCCACAAGACCATGCACTGTTCGAACCACAGAAAAAGGATATTGCCGTCTGGCCAGAGCGACATTGACCATGGCACGGTAGCCATGGGTATGCACCAGATTAACCTTATGTTCCCGAAGCAATTCCGCCAGCTTGCGGGGTACACCGAGATCAAAACTTCCTCGGCTTTCAAGCACCACAGGATCAAAACCTGACTCCCTCGCCTGGGCCGCCAGTTCTCTATCATGGAACAGAATAAGAAGAGGCTTGATTCCCTGCCGACGGAACCATTCACACATCCCCAAAAGATGTCGTTCGACACCCCCGAATAGTTCTCCAACAGAACACATCGCCACGATAGGCACGGCTGGTGATTTCATCTTCCCTTCGGACCTCTTAACCATCATTAAATCCTCATATGTTTTCTGGTATGACCAACCTGAAGCACTGCTTACAAAGCAATATTTATTCCCTCGTTTTCCGGGATGTTATCGGGTGATCATCTGGAATTCCACTATTGTTCCTGGTTTTCCAAAAATACCCAAACCAAAT
>JAOZJV010000498.1 GCA_029935695.1 Candidatus Krumholzibacteriia bacterium
TATCATGGCCCCGGGCAATTGCTCGGGGCTCTTTTTTTTGGGGAGGCATTTGTTGATCGCTTCCCCAAATTTCCCTACCATCATCCAACCACCCCATTATCAGGAGATATTTTGAAGTTATTATTCATTGCAATTTTATACCTGAGCATGTGGACAAATACCGCCTGGGCCGATGGTTTTTTTGTCTGGCACAACAAGGAAATTGATATTCTTGAACCCGAGCAAAAAGCTTTTGTGGTTTTTGATGAAGGTGTGGAAGATCTGGTCCTTTGTGTAAAATTTGAAGGAGCCCCGGCCGAATTCGGGTGGATTGTTCCATTGCCTTCGGTTCCCGTAATTAACAAACCCCTTTCTGATATTTTTGAAACTCTGAGCCGTCTTACCCAAAACCCCTATTTAGGAATGAGTTCTTCATCCAGCATGCTTTTGAAAACGGCCAGTATTGAAAGTAATCTATCGGTAGAAACATTTAAGGTTGGTATCTACGATGTGGCTATTCTCCAAAATGGAAATTTGACTGAAATTTCAAACTGGTTAAACGAAAACCAGTTTTTCCTTAAGGAAAACGCAAAACCCATTCTGACCGAATATATTGCCAAAAGCTGGGTTTTTGTCGCCATAAAAATTCGTCCGGAAAAAGAAAATGAAACCATAAATACCCAGTTGGCCAATGGAGAAATTCAACCCTTGGCCTTCACTTTCCAAACTGAACAGCCAATTTTTCCCTTACGTATCAGTGCCATATCGGAGCAACCATCCGAGGTCCTCATCTATACTTTGGCAGACGGTGGAATAATCCCTGACAATACCAACGAAATTCAGTGGGAAACCAATGTAAGACACAAGGCTTACTGGAGATCATTCACCAACGACCGGCTTTTTCATTCGATCAGAACCCGCTTTGGAAAACGCTTAGACAGCTGTCCTCTTGTAAAATCCCGAGCCACCTTCCTGCCAGACCAAATGCAGGATATCGAATTCCACCCATTCGAACCTGGAATCATTGAACAATCGGATGCATTGCGCTTGAGGGCCGAAAAAGCCACTTCTTATGGTCTAGGTACCTATTCCAATGGCGTCGAATTATTGTTGGATTTTTTAAAAACAGCCAAAACACCAAAAACCCAAACTCTGGACCAGCTGATTTACACTCACCTGGAAAAGAACATTTCCCCTGGACAGGATATCCGTTGCGCAATCTGGGCCCTGGCTCAACTTGAAAACCGGAAAGAGATGACGCCCAGTCAGAAATCGGAAGCTGCGCGTCTTGTTAGACATTGGGGTGATACGGGATGCAGTTGGACATTGCTGGAAGCTATGAAGTCTTTGGAAATATTGGACGCTGAATCAGCAGCCGACCTGGCCATGGCCAATTTTGAACAATTGCCAAAAAACGGGCGGGATTCTTACGCGAAATCGATCACTTATGCCTGCGTTCAAACCTTGGTTGGTTTTGGCAGTCAACGGCACATTTCTCCGCTGCAAGCGATTATTGAAAAGTACTATGATCCGGATGCTTGGAGTTCTTTGTGGTTGATGAAACAGTCAAAACCCAAGGGCCTTTGGCTGGGACAACTTGCGGTGCAAGTTGCAGCTGCCTGTGGCGATAAAGTTTCATACAATGAGCTTGAGTCCCAACTATTGAGAACTGCCCGAACCTCTGGTTTCCTGAGTAAGTATGAGAGCGGAAAACTGCATTTCGGATTATACGCCAACTACTATCCAAGGGCCCTGATTCCTGGTGCAGCCATTTTAGGCAATCACTCAAATAATGATTTTGTGGTATCGGATATTGCCCGCTACTTACCGGAAAACAACAGTCTTAAAAATGATCTCTTTCGAACCGTGGCCCACTGCCAGATCGACACCATGAAAATTCCTGACGATTTCAGGGCTGTGTTGATTTCACGTCTGGACAAACTGAATCAGGATGATGAACAATTTTTGAAAAATCTTTGGCTAGATTCTCTTCGGAATCCTCAACATGTTGTTCTGCCTCTGGGAAAGGGGCCCGGTAAAGCAAAGAACGACCTGGTCAAATACAACATTAATGCCCTGGCCGCCAGTTATGCATTGGGTGTCCAGGGCCGGGTTGAAACATTATTGGAGTTTTGGGACCAAACCCTATGGACTCGATTACCTGAAAAAAAAGAATTGGCAGTGGCCCTGGCCTTAACCGACAGTGCGGCAGCTTTACCCCCGCTTTTGGAATATGTGGCGACTGTTTGGGCAAATTCTGCCGAAAACAAGCAGATCCAACTGGAAATGGAAGCCGAAGCAGAGGAAAACCCACGACATCCCAGGGTTGTTTCCCTGGATCTCTTATACCGGCAGGAATTTATCAATCGATTTTTAATGAAATTCGGCTTGGAAGAAATCGAAGCCCTGGTAACCAAACAAAATATGCCTCCTCATCTGAGGTATTATTTCCTGCGCCATCGGTACTTTAAACACCATTTTGATTCTGAAAATATGATCAGAGCTTTAGAAAAAATATCCGTCGAAATCCAAACCCCGAATATGCAAAAATCTATCAAGCAGGCGATGAACTGATCACCTGCTTGATAGTTTTTTTTCCAAGGCGGAGAAATTAAAACCCCACCACCTGCCTATCCTGTACGCCCACGCCGACGCCGACGATTCGAAGGATGGCGTGGACTTTCCACTTCCTGCCCGTTGGGTTTGCGACCGAAAGCCTTCTTCCGCGGCGTGCGCATGCGGTGCTCCGGTGGCAGATCCGCATCAGAAGCGAATCCTTCAAACTGGCGCCGCTGAATGGGGTTGCCAATCATGCGCTCGGTGGCCCGCAACCAACCGTGATCACTCACAGTGACAAACGTGCAGGCCCGGCCTGAAAGTTCGGCGCGGCCCGTGCGGCCAATGCGGTGGGTGTAAGCTTCCGGAGTGTTTGGCACATCGAAGTTGATCACATGGGAAACGCCGCTGACATCAATGCCCCGGGCGACGATATCCGTGGCCACCAGCACATCAAAACGCCGGCTGCGGAACCCTGCCATGGCCCGGTCGCGGGCAGCCTGGGAAAGATTTCCCTGAATACCCACAGCCTTGTGCCCGGCTTTGGTGAGCTGCTCAGCCAAACGCCGCGCCCGGTGTTTGGTTCGAGTGAAAACAATGGCTGAATTGCAATCGTCATTTTTTAGCACATGATCCAAAAGGTCGCGTTTGTTGCGTTCGGCAACCATCACCAAAGCATGATCAAT
>JAOZJV010000499.1 GCA_029935695.1 Candidatus Krumholzibacteriia bacterium
TAATTGTCCTCATCAGCCGAGTCACGGGCAATTTTGTGCACCTGAGGCTTGACCTCGGTCCAATCAAATTTCTCACGCAAACCGGCAGTGTCGATTTCGTTGTCAAAGTGACCAATGTTGCAGACCACGGCGCCACTTTTGACCGCAGTCATCATGTGGATGTCGCAGACATTGGTATTACCGGTGGTGGTGACGATCAGGTCGGTGGCTTCCAGCAGTTGGGTGTTGATGCCAGCTGCGTTGCCGGTGTTGATGCCATCATTGTATGGCGAGACAATCTCGAAGCCGTCCATGCAGGCCTGCATGGCGCAAATGGGATCCACTTCGGAGATCTTAACAATCATGCCTTCCTGGCGCAGGCTCTGAGCAGAACCCTTGCCCACATCACCATAACCGATGACCAGGGCTTTCTTGCCGGACAGCAGCATGTCGGTGCCGCGTTTGATGGCGTCGTTGAGACTGTGGCGACAACCATATTTGTTGTCGTTTTTCGACTTGGTGACCGAATCGTTCACGTTGATGGCAGGCACTTTCAGCTCGCCGTTCTCCAGCATTTCCAGCAGGCGATGCACACCGGTGGTGGTCTCTTCAGAGATACCGTGGATGTTTTCCAGCAGCTGAGGATATTTTTCGTGGACCATGGCCGTCAGATCGCCACCGTCATCGAGGATCATGGTGGCATCCCAGGGAGTGCCATCCTTGAGAATGGTCTGCTCTATGCACCACTCGCCCTCTTCCACTGTCTGGCCCTTCCAGGCATAGACGGCGCTGCCACCGGCCACAACCGCAGCGGCGGCGTGATCCTGGGTGGAGAAAATATTGCAGCTGGACCAGCGTACTTCAGCGCCCAGGTCCACCAGGGTCTCAATGAGGACGGCGGTCTGAATCGTCATATGGATGCAACCGAGGATCTTGGCATCAGCCAGAGGTTTGCTGTCCCTGTATTTTTTGCGCAAGGCCATCAGGGCTGGCATTTCTTTTTCAGCCAATTGAATTTCGCGACGGCCGAAGTCGGCCAGGTTCATGTCAGCGACTTTGAAATCTTGTGCGGTGGCTCCGTTTGCCATGTGAGAATCTCCCTTAAATCGGTTGTTTGTTTTGCCTGTTTTCAGCCTTGAAAATAGGCTAATCGGTGGTTTTGGCAACCTTCAACTTGCGAGAGGCGGCCTTATGAGGCTTCATTGGTAGGAATAATCGGCCAGTTTTCCATATCCTGAAGCAGGAGCTCTCGCAATGCATCGTCATTTGATCGTACTCATTATGGCCCTTGGCCTTGCCGGATCGGCCTTTGGGGTCATTCCCGAGGCCCAGCCCACTTTCCACCCTGCGGTGGAGCGCATCATCGCCATTGGAGACCTTCACGGCGACATGGACGCCACTTTGCGGGTTTTCCGCATGGCCGGTATCATCGACGATCAGGATGCCTGGACAGCCGGTGAACTGGTGGTGGTGCAAACCGGCGACCAGCTGGACCGCGGAGACCAGGAGCAACAGATCCTGGAATTTTTGAACCGCCTGCAAAAAGAAGCCTCCGCAGCCGGTGGCGCCTTGTATCTGCTCAACGGCAACCACGAACTGATGAACACCCGCTTGGACCTGCGCTACGTCACTGAAGGCGGGTTCAAAGACTTTGAGGATGCCGTGGCCATCGGTCCTCTCGATTCAGTGCTTCTGGCCCATGAGGAATACCAAAGGGCCCGGGTGGCCGCCTTCAGGCCGGGCGGGCCGTACGCTCTTCAATTGGCCCGGCGCAACACCATCCTCGTGATCGGGGACAATCTCTTTGTCCACGGTGGTGTCCTGCCTGAGCACCTGGATTACGGCCTGGAAGAGCTGAACCGTCACATCCAACTGTGGCTGGCCGGCGAAGGCCCTGCTCCCGAAGGAATCCACACCCGAACCAGCCCCACCTGGACCAGAATTTACAGTGACAACCCGGACCAGGACAGTTGCCTCATCCTGCAGGAAGTGCTCAGCAGGCTGGGCGCATCCCGCATGATTGTGGGCCACACGGTGCAGGAAGAGGGCATCACCCCCTACTGCAGCGACCAGGTCTGGTGCATTGACGCCGGGGCGTCCGAATATTACGGCGGCGCCACCGCAGTGCTGGAAATCGTGGGGCAGCAGGTAAGGATTTTATCGCAATAGAATCACTCTGCTTTTTTCAGCCTTCGTCGATCACATCACAGAGATCGATCATCTCCAGGGCCGTCAGAGCCGCGTCGAAGCCCTTGTTGCCAGCTTTGGTGCCGCTGCGTTCAATGGCCTGGTCCAGGGTTTCAGCCGTCACGATGCCGAACACCACGGGAATATCCGATTCCATGCCCACCATGGCGATGCCTTTGGTCACTTCGCTGGACACATAGTGGAAGTGCGGCGTATCACCCTGGATGATGCAACCCACACAGATCACCGCGGCATAACGGCCAGTCTTCACAAATCGTTTGGCGGCAAAAGGAATTTCAAACCCGCCGGGCACCCAGGCCAGGTCAATCTGGCTTTCATCCACACCATGACGGAGCAGACAATCCCTGGCCCCATCCACCAACTCGCTGGTGAAGAAATCGTTGAAGCGGCTGCCCACGATGGCAATTTTTTTGCCCCGCGAGTCGAATTTTCCTTCATAGGTCTTTCCCATGTCCAGTTCTCCTTCTACAAGTGATCCAGGATGTGCCCCATGCGGGCTTTCTTCGTTTTCAGATATCTGACATTTTTCAGGTTGGGTTCGATTTCCACCGGCACCCGTTCAACGATGTCCAGGTTGTAACTCTCCAGCCCCACAATTTTGCGGGGATTGTTGGTCATCAGGCGCATGCGGCGCACACCGAGATCGCGCAGAATCTGCGCCCCGATGCCGTAATCGCGCAAGTCATCGGCAAAACCCAGCTTTTCGTTGGCTTCCACCGTGTCTGCGCCCAGATCCTGCAGTCGGTAGGCTTTCATTTTATTGATCAGACCGATGCCGCGGCCTTCCTGCCTCATATACAGGAAAACGCCCTTTCCTTCGTCGTTGATAGCCTTCAGGGCTGCTTCCATCTGCTGGCCGCAGTCGCAGCGCTTGCTGTGAAAAAGGTCGCCGGTCATGCATTCGCTGTGGACTCTGACCAGGGTTGCTTCATCCGGCTGGATATCACCCATAACCAAAGCCACGTGGGTGAGATTTTCCACAGGGGTGCTGTAGGCAATCATCCGGACGTCACCCTGATCCGTGGGCCAAGGC